>NZ_JBGLYV010000049.1:0-49991 GCF_047304225.1 Pseudomonas sp. Pseusp3
CGGGTAGCTATGTTCGGAAAAGATAACCGCTGAAAGCATCTAAGCGGGAAACTTGCCTCAAGATGAGATCTCACTGGGACCTTGAGTCCCCTGAAGGGCCGTCGAAGACTACGACGTTGATAGGTTGGGTGTGTAAGCGCTGTGAGGCGTTGAGCTAACCAATACTAATTGCCCGTGAGGCTTGACCATATAACACCCAAGCAATTTGACTACTCGAAAGAGCATCAGATTGCGGTGTGTGAAGACGAAAGAACCGAAAGTTCGACGCTCACAAAACACCGATTTCCATCACATACCCAATTTGCTGAAGCGAGGCCAGCCGGTCACGACTCAGTACCCGAATTTCTTGACGACCATAGAGCGTTGGAACCACCTGATCCCATCCCGAACTCAGCAGTGAAACGATGCATCGCCGATGGTAGTGTGGGGTTTCCCCATGTGAGAGTAGGTCATCGTCAAGATTAAATTCCGAAACCCCTATCTGCGTACGCAGGTAGGGGTTTTGTTTTTGTCTGGGGGAAATCCGTAACGCCGGGTTTCTATGCAAGTGCTCGGGGCGTGGCTATCATGCGGGCCTCATTGTGAGGCGAGACTTGCATGCTGACGTTGTTAGAGCTTCTTAAAGATGGCCGATTCCATTCGGGTCAGGCACTGGGTGCTGCCTTGGGCATCAGTCGCAGTGCGGTATGGAAGCAGCTCCAGCATTTGGAGGCTGAGCTGGGTCTTGCCATTCATAAAGTCAGGGGGCGGGGCTATCAATTGGCGACGCCGCTGACATTGCTTGATCCTGCCGAGATCGGGAGACTTGCGCCTTCTTGTGACTGGCCTGTCCTGGTCTTCGATTCCATCGACTCCACCAATGCCGAGGCACTGCGTGCTATCGAGCGGCTTCAGGCTGCGCCTTTCCTGGTGCTGGCTGAGCGGCAGACTGCCGGGCGCGGGCGGCGTGGGCGCAAGTGGGCGAGTCCTTTCGCGGAAAACGTCTATTACAGCCTGGTACTGCGTATCGACGGTGGAATGCGTCAGCTCGAAGGTTTGAGTCTTGTTGTCGGGCTTGCCGTCCTGCAGGCCTTGCGCGAGCTTGGTGTCCCTGGGGTGGGGTTGAAATGGCCGAATGATGTCCTGGTCGGCCAGAAGAAAATTGCCGGGATATTGCTCGAGCTGGTCGGCGATCCTGCTGATGTGTGTCACGTGGTGCTGGGTGTGGGGATAAACGTGAACATGCAGATGACCGATGAGGTGGACCAGCAGTGGACGTCCATGCGTCTGGAGTCGGGTAGGATGTTTGATCGCAATCACCTGGTGGCAACGCTTGGAGTGATGCTGCAGAGATACCTGGTGCGTCATCGGGCTGGTGGGTTTTCGGCGGTCCAGGCGGAGTGGGAGCAAAATCATCTGTGGCAAGGGCGTGCAGTCTCATTGATTGCGGGCGTTAACCAGATAGATGGCGAAGTGCTGGGTATTGATAGTCAGGGCGCCTTGCGCTTGAAGGTGGATGGTGTGGAAAAAGTCTTCAGTGGTGGCGAGCTGAGTCTGAGGTTGCGTCATGATTCTTGAGCTCGACTGTGGCAACAGTTTTATCAAGTGGCGCGTGCTCGATGCGAATGCCCGGCTGGTGGTGGGGGAAGGGGTTGTCGATTCTGACCTCGCGTTGCTCGCGGACTTGAAGGCGCTCCAGGGGCTTGCTCTCAAGCATTGCCGATTGGTCAGTGTAAGGACTGTCGAAGAAACCGGGATGTTGATCGCCCTGTTGAAGGAGTCCTTCGATGTGTCGGTCGTCAGTGCGTCGCCCGCGCGGGAAATGTCCGGAGTCCGTAACGGCTATGAGGAGTTCGAGAAGCTGGGCCTCGATCGTTGGCTGGCCTTGCTTGGCGGATTCCATTTGGCGGGCGGTGCGTGCCTTGTGCTTGATTTCGGTACAGCCGTGACCGCGGACTTCGTTGCTGAGGATGGAGGGCATCTCGGTGGGTTCATATGTCCAGGGATGCCGTTGATGCGCAATCAGCTGCGCACGCATACCCGCAAGATTCGTTACGGTGATCTTGCTGCCGAGCGTGCTCTGGAGAGCCTCGACCCTGGTCGCACAACCGTTGAGGCTGTCGAGCGCGGTTGCCTGTTGATGCTTCAGGGGTTTGTGCTGACTCAGCTTGAGTTGGCTCGTAGCCATTGGGGTGAGGATTTCGCTGTTTTCCTCACGGGTGGTGATGCCGCCCTGGTGTCCGGGATAGTGCCCGAGGCCAGGGTGGTTCCGGATCTGGTGTTTGTCGGCTTGGCTATGGCGTGCCCTTTGTCCTGAGGTCTTTATGCGTTGGTTGTTTCTGCTGCTGCTTGTTCTCAATGTGTTTTATTACATCTGGCATCAACAGGAGGCTCCTCTGCGCGCGAAGGATGTAACGCCCTTGAGTCTGTATCGTGGGTCTCAGCAGGATATCCGTCTGTTGAGCGAGGCGGGGGAGGCGGCCAAGGACAAGGGCAAGGCAGCCCAGCCGGATTCCGGCTGCCTTTATCTGGGCGGTTTTACCCGTCAGGACGTGGCCCAGGGGCTTGAGCGCAGATTGACTGGTATGGATGTCAAGTTTCAGGCGTTGCCCCGGGGTGGCTCCGAAACTACCGGTTATTGGCTGCGTGTGGCCCCGGAAAGCCGGCGCTGGCTGGACGATCTTCAGCTGATAAACCTTTCTAAAGAATTCAATGAGTTAAAACATAAAATAATGCCGTGCGAGGGGGTTGCACCCATCGAATAGTTTGCATAGAATGGCGCCCGCTCCACAGCGAACACCGGAAACGGTTAACGGTGTGAAGCGAGGTCAACGCAGCTAAGCTCAGGTTTTTAATGAGAAAAATGCTTGACAGAAGGCTGGCATGATGTAGAATGCCGGCTCGCTTAGGAGGGGTTCCCGAGCGGCCAAAGGGATCAGACTGTAAATCTGACGTCTACGACTTCGAAGGTTCGAATCCTTCCCCCTCCACCATTTTTAGCGAGAGCTGTAAGCCTCGCGGGTATAGTTTAGTGGTAGAACCTCAGCCTTCCAAGCTGATGATGCGGGTTCGATTCCCGCTACCCGCTCCAAGTTTACAGGTTTTGCACAGCGTTACGCTCTTGTAGCTCAGTTGGTAGAGCACACCCTTGGTAAGGGTGAGGTCAGCGGTTCAAATCCGCTCAAGAGCTCCATATAACAAGGCAGATATGAAAATATCTGCCTTTGTTTTAAGTGGTTCATGTTGCCTTTGGTTGTTTGTAGCGGTGGTTGGGCCATCGCTGCGGATGTCGTAACTAGGGTTGCAGAGTAAATTGTTGTAAAGTCTCCTTCGGGCCGGCATAATGGTCGGCCTGATTTTGTTTTAGGTCAGTAGCTCAATTGGCAGAGCGACGGTCTCCAAAACCGTAGGTTGGGGGTTCGATTCCCTCCTGACCTGCCAGATTCACTTGGTGTGTCTGGCTTTCTTTTCACAGGATCTTCATAGATGACTCCTAAAGCTGAAGCTCAAGGCTCTCGCTTCGATCTCCTCAAGTGGCTGGTAGTAGTCGCTCTGGTGATTGTTGGCGTTGTTGGAAATCAGTATTTCTCTGTTTCGCCGATCCTGTACCGTGTACTCGCATTGCTCGCCATTGCTGCTGTAGCTGCCTTTGTAGGCCTGCAGACCGCGAAGGGCAAGTCTTTCTTTGTACTGGTTAAGGAAGCTCGCACCGAGATTCGTAAAGTCGTGTGGCCAACTCGCCAAGAAACCACGCAGACCACCCTGATTGTGGTGGCTGTTGTTCTGGTTATGGCGTTGCTGTTGTGGGGGCTTGATTCCCTGCTCGGTTGGCTTGTTTCCTTGATCGTCGGCTAAGGGTGTCCCGTGGCTAAGCGTTGGTATGTTGTGCATGCTTACTCCGGTTACGAGAAGCATGTAATGCGCTCGCTGATCGAGCGCGTAAAGCTGGCCGGTATGGAAGATGGCTTCGGCGAGATTCTGGTTCCCACTGAAGAAGTGGTTGAAATGCGCAATGGCCAGAAGCGCAAAAGCGAACGCAAATTCTTCCCTGGCTACGTGCTGGTGCAGATGGATATGAACGAGGGTACCTGGCACTTGGTCAAGGATACTCCTCGGGTGATGGGTTTTATCGGCGGTACCGCCGACAAGCCTGCACCGATCACCGACAAAGAGGCAGAAGCGATTCTGCGCCGCGTTGCTGATGGTAGCGACAAGCCGAAGCCGAAGACACTGTTCGAGCCGGGCGAATCGGTACGAGTCAACGACGGCCCGTTCGCGGACTTTACCGGTGTTGTTGAAGAAGTTAACTACGAAAAGAGCCGGATCCAGGTCGCGGTGCTCATTTTCGGTCGCTCTACTCCGGTGGAGCTCGAGTTCAGTCAGGTCGAAAAGGTCTAACTGAGCAAAAATCCCAACCCCGCAGCCGTAGGCTGTGGGGTTTTGTCGTCACTGGGATAAACGCGCAAGTAACCGGGGAGCCTCTCGAGGCGTTCGAACCCGTAATTGGAGTGCCTCATGGCCAAGAAGATTACCGCTTACATCAAGCTGCAAGTGAAGGCCGCTCAGGCTAACCCAAGCCCACCTGTTGGTCCTGCTCTGGGTCAGCACGGCGTGAACATCATGGAATTCTGCAAGGCTTTCAACGCCCGTACTCAGGGTCTTGAGCCAGGTCTGCCGACTCCAGTGATCATCACTGTCTACAGCGACCGTAGCTTCACTTTCGAAACCAAATCCACCCCTGCTTCGGTTCTGCTGAAGAAGGCGGCCGGTCTGACCAGCGGTTCCGCTCGTCCGAACACCGTTAAGGTTGGCACTGTGACTCGTGCTCAGCTGGAAGAAATCGCGAAAACCAAAAACGCGGATCTGACTGCAGCTGATATGGAAGCAGCCGTGCGTACTATCGCCGGTTCTGCTCGTAGCATGGGCCTTAACGTGGAGGGTGTGTAATGGCTAAGCTGACCAAGCGTCAAAAGGCTATCGCCGGCAAAATCGAAGCAGGCAAGGCCTACAACTTTGTAGACGCCGCTGCTCTGCTGGCCGAGCTGTCGACTGTCAAGTTCAGCGAGTCGTTCGACGTAGCTGTAAACCTGGGTGTTGACCCGCGTAAATCCGACCAGGTCGTTCGTAGCGCTACTGTGCTGCCACACGGCACTGGCAAGACTGTTCGCGTTGCTGTGTTCACTCAGGGTCCAGCTGCTGAAGCCGCTCTGGCTGCCGGCGCTGACCGCGTAGGTATGGATGACCTGGCTGCCGAAATGAAAGGCGGCGACCTGAACTATGACGTAGTGATTGCATCCCCGGATGCAATGCGCGTTGTGGGTCAGTTGGGTCAGATCCTCGGTCCACGTGGCCTGATGCCTAACCCTAAAGTCGGCACCGTAACCCCAGACGTAGCTACCGCGGTTAAAAACGCCAAGGCTGGTCAGGTTCGTTATCGCACCGACAAAAACGGCATCATCCACACTTCCGTTGGCAAGATCGGCTTCGACGCCGTCAAGCTGAAGGAAAACGTTGAAGCCCTGATCGCTGATCTGAAGCGTATCAAGCCAGCTTCCTCGAAAGGCATTTACGTCAAGCGCGTTACCCTGAGCACCACTATGGGCCCAGGTCTGGTCATCGACCAAAGCTCGCTCGACGCGTAAGACACAGATTGGCGCAAGCGATTGCGCCAATTGAAAAATTGGGGTCCCTGCCTGGCGGGGGCTATCCAAGACCGTAGGCGACGCGAGTCTTAAACCACAAGCCTACGCAGATGGTGCTCCCGGTTCCTTACCGAATCAGACACCAAAACGACATCCGGTTTCGACCAGATGAAACGGTAACAAGCAGGAGTTAAACCCGTGGCAATTAAACTCGAAGACAAGAAGGCCATCGTCGCTGAAGTCAACGAGGCTGCCAAAGTCGCTCTGTCCGCTGTCGTGGCTGATGCCCGTGGCGTAACAGTAGGCGCGATGACCGGACTCCGTAAAGAGGCTCGTGAAGCTGGCGTTTACGTACGTGTCGTACGTAACACCCTGCTCAAGCGCGCTGTTGCTGACACTGAATTCAGTGTCCTCAACGACGTGTTCACCGGCCCTACCCTGATTGCGTTCTCCAAGGAACATCCAGGCGCTGCTGCCCGGATCTTCAAGGAATTCGCAAAGGGTCAGGACAAGTTCGAGATCAAGGCAGCTGCGTTCGAGGGCAAGTTCCTCGCAGCTAACCAAATCGACGTACTGGCAACTCTGCCGACCCGTGACGAAGCAATTTCTCAGCTGATGAGCGTGATTCAAGGCGCTACCAGCAAATTGGCTCGTACTCTGGCGGCAATTCGCGACCAGAAAGAAGCTGCTGCAGCCTAAGGCTCGTCAACTTCTCGCGTTTTTTGTTTTTTTCGATGGTCGCGTAGGCCGTCCCCAATATCAGGAATTAGATTCATGTCTATCTCTCAGAACGATATCCTTGAAGCAGTTGGCAACATGTCCGTAATGGAAGTTGTTGAGCTGATCAAAGCTTTCGAAGAAAAATTCGGTGTTACCGCTGCTGCTGCATCGGCTGGTCCAGCTGTTGCTGCTGCCGTTGCTGAAGAGCAAACCGAATTCAACGTCATGCTGACCGAAGCTGGCGAGAAGAAAGTTAACGTGATCAAGGCTGTACGTGAACTGACCGGTCTGGGCTTGAAAGAAGCCAAGGCTGTAGTTGACGGCGCACCTGCCATGGTTCTGGAAGCTGTTGCCAAAGACGCAGCTGACAAAGCCAAAGCAGCTCTGGAAGAAGCAGGCGCTAAAGTCGAGCTGAAGTAAGCATCGACTTTGCTCCTCCAGCCCGAGCGTTAAGCGACAGGCTGATGGCTGGTGGCTCTTGCCACCGGCCTTTTTCCGTTATTGGCAGCCGACTGGGTCGGTGCCGATAGCGTGCTGTAACCACCCGATGCGGTGGCGCAAACCATGGGGTTTGCACGATTTTCTGGCTGCTCCCGTCGGGAGGGGCCAAACAAGCAGGTGACCAAGCTGGGGAACGCTGATGGCTTACTCATATACTGAGAAAAAACGTATCCGCAAGGACTTTAGCAAGTTGCCGGACGTCATGGATGTGCCGTACCTCCTGGCCATCCAGCTGGATTCGTATCGTGAATTCTTGCAAGCGGGAGCGACTAAAGATCAGTTCCGCGACGTGGGCCTGCATGCGGCCTTCAAATCCGTTTTCCCGATCATCAGCTACTCCGGCAATGCTGCGCTGGAGTACGTCGGATATCGTCTGGGCGAACCGGCATTTGATGTCAAAGAATGCGTATTGCGCGGTGTAACTTACGCCGTACCTTTGCGGGTAAAAGTGCGCCTGATCATTTTCGACAAAGAATCGTCGAACAAAGCGATCAAGGACATCAAAGAGCAAGAAGTCTACATGGGTGAAATCCCCCTGATGACTGAAAACGGTACCTTCGTAATCAACGGTACCGAGCGTGTAATCGTTTCCCAGCTGCACCGTTCCCCGGGCGTGTTCTTCGACCACGACCGTGGCAAGACGCACAGCTCCGGCAAACTGCTGTACTCCGCGCGCATCATTCCTTACCGCGGTTCGTGGCTGGACTTCGAGTTCGACCCGAAGGACTGCGTATTCGTGCGTATCGACCGTCGTCGCAAGCTGCCTGCCTCGGTACTGCTGCGCGCGCTGGGCTATACCACTGAAGAAGTGCTGGACGCGTTCTATACCACCAACGTATTCCACGTGAAGGGCGAGACCCTGAGCCTGGAGCTGGTGCCTCAGCGCCTGCGCGGTGAAATCGCTGTCCTCGATATTCAGGATGACAAAGGCAAGGTTATTGTCGAGCAAGGTCGTCGTATCACCGCTCGCCACATCAACCAGCTGGAAAAAGCCGGGATCAAAGAGCTGGATGTGCCTCTGGACTACGTCCTGGGTCGCACAACCGCCAAGGTCATCGTGCATCCGGCAACCGGCGAAATCCTGGCAGAGTGCAACACCGAGCTGAACACCGAGATCCTGGCGAAAATCGCCAAGGCCGGCGTTGTTCGCATCGAAACTCTGTACACCAACGATATCGACTGCGGTCCGTTCGTCTCCGACACCTTGAAGATCGACTCCACCAGCAACCAACTGGAAGCGCTGGTCGAGATCTATCGCATGATGCGTCCTGGCGAGCCGCCAACCAAAGACGCTGCCGAGACCCTGTTCAACAACCTGTTCTTCAGCCCTGAGCGCTATGACCTTTCTGCGGTCGGCCGGATGAAGTTCAACCGTCGTATCGGTCGTACCGAGATCGAAGGTTCGGGCGTGCTGTGCAAGGAAGACATCGTCGCGGTACTGAAGACCCTGGTCGACATCCGTAACGGTAAAGGCATCGTCGATGACATCGACCACCTGGGTAACCGTCGTGTTCGCTGCGTAGGCGAAATGGCCGAGAACCAGTTCCGCGTTGGCCTGGTACGTGTTGAGCGTGCGGTCAAAGAGCGTCTGTCGATGGCTGAAAGCGAAGGCCTGATGCCGCAAGACCTGATCAACGCCAAGCCAGTGGCTGCGGCGGTGAAAGAGTTCTTCGGTTCCAGCCAGCTGTCCCAGTTCATGGACCAGAACAACCCGCTGTCCGAGATCACCCACAAGCGTCGTGTTTCTGCACTCGGCCCTGGTGGTTTGACTCGTGAGCGTGCCGGCTTTGAAGTTCGTGACGTACACCCGACCCACTACGGTCGTGTTTGCCCGATCGAAACGCCGGAAGGTCCGAACATCGGTCTGATCAACTCCCTGGCTGCCTATGCGCGCACCAACCAGTACGGCTTCCTGGAAAGCCCGTACCGCGTGGTGAAAGACGCTCTGGTCACCGACGAGATCGTGTTCCTGTCCGCCATCGAAGAAGCCGATCACGTGATCGCTCAGGCTTCGGCCACGATGAACGACAAGAAAGTCCTGATCGACGAGCTGGTAGCTGTTCGTCACCTGAACGAATTCACCGTCAAGGCGCCGGAAGACGTCACCTTGATGGACGTTTCGCCGAAGCAGGTAGTTTCGGTCGCTGCGTCGCTGATTCCGTTCCTCGAGCACGACGACGCCAACCGTGCGTTGATGGGTTCGAACATGCAGCGTCAAGCTGTACCAACCCTGCGTGCCGACAAGCCGCTGGTAGGTACCGGCATGGAGCGTAACGTAGCCCGTGACTCCGGCGTTTGCGTCGTGGCTCGTCGTGGCGGCGTGATCGACTCCGTCGACGCCAGCCGTATCGTGGTTCGTGTTGCCGATGACGAAGTTGAAACCGGTGAAGCCGGTGTCGACATCTACAACCTGACCAAATACACCCGCTCCAACCAGAACACCTGCATCAACCAGCGTCCGCTGGTGCGTAAGGGTGATCGGGTTCAGCGTAGCGACATCATGGCCGACGGCCCGTCCACCGACATGGGTGAACTGGCACTGGGTCAGAACATGCGCATCGCGTTCATGGCATGGAACGGCTTCAACTTCGAAGACTCCATCTGCCTGTCCGAGCGTGTGGTTCAGGAAGACCGCTTCACCACGATCCACATCCAGGAACTGACCTGTGTGGCGCGTGACACCAAGCTTGGCCCAGAGGAAATCACTGCCGACATCCCTAACGTGGGTGAAGCGGCGCTGAACAAGCTGGACGAAGCCGGTATCGTTTACGTAGGTGCTGAAGTTGGCGCAGGCGACATCCTGGTCGGTAAGGTCACTCCGAAAGGCGAGACCCAACTGACTCCGGAAGAAAAACTGCTGCGTGCGATCTTCGGTGAAAAAGCCAGCGACGTTAAAGACACCTCCCTGCGTGTACCTACCGGTACCAAAGGTACTGTCATCGACGTACAGGTCTTCACCCGCGACGGCGTTGAGCGTGATGCTCGTGCCCTGTCGATCGAGAAGTCCCAGCTGGACGAGATCCGCAAGGACCTGAACGAAGAGTTCCGTATCGTTGAAGGTGCTACTTTCGAACGTCTGCGCTCCGCTCTGGTCGGCCACAAAGCCGAAGGCGGTGCCGGTCTGAAGAAAGGCCAGGACATCACCGACGAAGTTCTCGACGGTCTTGAGCACGGCCAGTGGTTCAAACTGCGCATGGCTGAAGATGCCCTGAACGAGCAGCTCGAGAAGGCTCAGGCCTACATCGTTGATCGTCGCCGTCTGCTGGACGACAAGTTCGAAGACAAGAAGCGCAAACTGCAGCAGGGCGATGACCTGGCTCCAGGCGTGCTGAAAATCGTCAAGGTTTACCTGGCAATCCGTCGTCGCATCCAGCCGGGCGACAAGATGGCCGGTCGTCACGGTAACAAGGGTGTGGTCTCCGTGATCATGCCGGTTGAAGACATGCCGCACGATGCCAATGGCACCCCGGTCGACGTTGTCCTCAACCCGTTGGGCGTACCTTCGCGTATGAACGTCGGTCAGATCCTTGAAACCCACCTGGGCCTCGCGGCCAAAGGTTTGGGCGAGAAGATCAACCGCATGGTTGAAGAGCAGCGCAAGGTTGCCGAGCTGCGTAAGTTCCTGCACGAGATCTATAACGAGATCGGCGGTCGTCAGGAAAGCCTCGATGACTTCTCGGACCAGGAAATCCTGGATCTGGCTCAAAACCTGCGTGGCGGCGTTCCAATGGCCACTCCAGTGTTCGACGGCGCCAAGGAAAGCGAAATCAAGGCCATGCTGAAACTGGCAGACCTGCCAGAAAGCGGCCAGATGCAGCTGACTGACGGCCGTACCGGCAACAAGTTCGAGCGCCCGGTTACCGTTGGCTACATGTACATGCTGAAGCTGAACCACTTGGTAGACGACAAGATGCACGCTCGTTCTACCGGTTCGTACAGCCTGGTTACCCAGCAGCCGCTGGGTGGTAAGGCGCAGTTCGGTGGTCAGCGTTTCGGGGAGATGGAGGTCTGGGCACTGGAAGCATACGGTGCTGCTTACACTCTGCAAGAAATGCTCACAGTGAAGTCGGACGATGTGAACGGCCGGACCAAGATGTACAAAAACATCGTGGACGGCGATCACCGTATGGAGCCGGGCATGCCCGAGTCCTTCAACGTGTTGATCAAGGAAATTCGTTCCCTCGGCATCGATATCGATCTGGAAACCGAATAACACGTGACGCGAATCGAGAGCGGGGCAGGATTGCCCGCTC
Source organism: Pseudomonas sp. Pseusp3 (assembly GCF_047304225.1). Lineage (NCBI taxonomy): Bacteria > Pseudomonadati > Pseudomonadota > Gammaproteobacteria > Pseudomonadales > Pseudomonadaceae > Pseudomonas > Pseudomonas sp. Pseusp3. Next base: position 11,096 of record NZ_JBGLYV010000049.1, read on the forward strand.
TCTGCTCCGCCAGGAGGAAAGGCCTTGAAAGACCTACTGAATTTGCTGAAAAACCAGGGTCAAGTCGAAGAGTTCGACGCCATCCGTATCGGATTGGCATCGCCTGAGATGATCCGTTCGTGGTCGTTCGGTGAAGTTAAAAAGCCGGAAACCATCAACTACCGTACGTTCAAGCCTGAGCGTGACGGCCTGTTCTGCGCCAAGATCTTTGGCCCGGTAAAGGATTACGAGTGCCTGTGCGGTAAGTACAAGCGCTTGAAGCACCGTGGCGTAATCTGCGAGAAGTGCGGCGTTGAAGTCGCGCTGGCAAAAGTTCGTCGTGAGCGCATGGCTCACATCGAACTGGCCTCGCCGGTTGCTCACATCTGGTTCCTGAAATCGCTGCCGTCCCGTATCGGCTTGCTGATGGACATGACCCTGCGTGATATCGAGCGCGTTCTCTACTTCGAGAGCTACGTCGTTATCGATCCAGGCATGACCACCCTTGAAAAAGGTCAGCTGCTGAACGATGAGCAGTACTTCGAAGCGCTGGAAGAGTTCGGCGACGATTTCGATGCCCGCATGGGTGCCGAAGCTGTCCGCGAACTGCTGCACGCTATCGACCTGGAGCACGAGATTGGCCGTTTGCGTGAAGAGATTCCGCAAACCAACTCCGAAACCAAGATCAAGAAGCTGTCCAAGCGTCTGAAGTTGATGGAAGCCTTCCAGGGTTCCGGCAACCTGCCAGAGTGGATGGTGCTGACCGTTCTGCCGGTTCTGCCGCCAGATCTGCGTCCACTGGTCCCGCTGGATGGCGGTCGCTTCGCGACTTCCGACCTCAACGATCTGTATCGTCGAGTGATCAACCGTAACAACCGTTTGAAGCGCCTGCTGGATCTGTCCGCTCCGGACATCATCGTGCGCAACGAAAAGCGTATGTTGCAGGAAGCCGTCGACGCATTGCTCGACAACGGTCGTCGTGGCCGCGCTATCACCGGTTCCAACAAGCGTCCTCTGAAATCCCTGGCTGACATGATCAAGGGTAAGCAGGGTCGTTTCCGTCAGAACTTGCTCGGTAAGCGTGTTGACTACTCCGGCCGTTCGGTAATTACCGTAGGTCCGACCCTGCGTCTGCACCAGTGCGGTCTGCCGAAGAAAATGGCTCTCGAGCTGTTCAAGCCGTTCATTTTCGGCAAGCTGGAAATGCGTGGTCTCGCTACCACCATCAAGGCTGCCAAGAAGATGGTCGAGCGCGAACTGCCAGAGGTTTGGGACGTTCTCGCTGAAGTGATTCGCGAACACCCGGTTCTTCTCAACCGTGCACCGACCCTTCACCGTCTGGGCATCCAGGCGTTTGAACCGGTACTGATCGAAGGCAAGGCTATCCAGCTGCACCCTCTGGTCTGCGCCGCGTACAACGCCGACTTCGACGGCGACCAAATGGCCGTGCACGTACCGCTGACGCTGGAAGCCCAGCTGGAAGCGCGTGCGTTGATGATGTCGACCAACAACATTCTGTCGCCAGCCAACGGTGAGCCAATCATCGTTCCGTCGCAGGACGTTGTATTGGGTCTGTACTACATGACTCGTGAAGCGATCAACGCCAAGGGCGAAGGTCGTGTGTTCGCGGATCTGCAGGAAGTTGACCGTGTGTTCCGTGCCGGCGAAGCCGCACTGCACGCCAAGGTTAAAGTCCGGATCAACGAAACCGTCAACGACCGTGACGGCGGCAGCGTGACCAACACCCGTATCGTCGACACCACTGTCGGCCGTGCGCTGTTGTTCCAGGTTGTGCCAAAAGGTCTGTCGTACGACGTCGTCAACCTGCCGATGAAGAAAAAGGCGATCTCCAAGCTGATCAACCAGTGCTACCGCGTGGTTGGTCTGAAAGAGACCGTGATCTTCGCTGACCAGTTGATGTACACCGGTTTTGCCTATTCGACCATTTCCGGCGTATCCATCGGTGTTAACGACTTCGTTATCCCGGATGAAAAAGCCCGCATCATCGGTGCAGCCACCGACGAAGTGAAAGAGATCGAAAGTCAGTACGCCTCCGGCCTGGTAACCCAGGGCGAGAAGTACAACAAAGTGATCGACCTTTGGTCCAAGGCGAACGACGAAGTTTCCAAGGCGATGATGGCCAACCTCTCGAAAGAGAAAGTCATCGACCGTCATGGCGTCGAAGTCGACCAAGAGTCTTTCAACTCGATGTACATGATGGCCGACTCGGGTGCGCGGGGTTCCGCAGCACAGATTCGTCAGCTGGCCGGTATGCGTGGCCTGATGGCCAAGCCGGACGGTTCCATCATTGAAACGCCGATTACTGCGAACTTCCGTGAAGGTCTGAGCGTACTCCAGTACTTCATCTCCACTCACGGTGCTCGTAAAGGTCTGGCGGATACCGCGTTGAAAACCGCTAACTCCGGTTACCTGACTCGTCGTCTGGTAGACGTGGCGCAGGATCTGGTTGTAACCGAGATCGATTGCGGCACCGAACACGGTCTGCTGATGACTCCGCACATTGAAGGCGGTGACGTTGTAGAGCCGTTGGGTGAGCGCGTATTGGGTCGTGTTATCGCCCGTGACGTATTCAAGCCAGGTACCGAGGACGTCATCGTTCCTGCCGGCACCCTGGTAGACGAGAAGTGGGTCGAGTTCATCGAGCTGAACAGCATCGACGAAGTGATCGTGCGTTCGCCGATCAGCTGCGAAACCCGCTACGGCATTTGCGCCAAGTGCTACGGCCGCGATCTGGCTCGTGGTCACCAGGTGAACATCGGTGAAGCGGTCGGCGTTATCGCTGCCCAGTCCATCGGTGAGCCGGGTACCCAGCTGACGATGCGTACGTTCCACATCGGTGGTGCGGCAAGCCGGACCTCCGCAGCCGACAGCGTTCAGGTGAAGAATGGCGGTACCGTCCGTCTGCACAACCTGAAGCACGTAGAGCGCGTGGATGGTCACCTGGTTGCTGTGTCCCGTTCCGGTGAGCTGGCCATCGCTGATGACTTCGGTCGTGAGCGTGAGCGTTACAAGCTGCCGTACGGTGCTGTGATCTCGGTTAAAGAAGGTGACAAGGTCGACGCTGGCGCAATCGTGGCCAAGTGGGATCCGCACACTCACCCGATCGTTACCGAAATGAAAGGTACCGTGACCTACGTGGGCATGGAAGAAGGCATCACGATCAAGCGTCAGACTGACGAATTGACCGGTATGACCAACATTGAAGTACTCGACGCCAAAGATCGTCCAGCTGCCGGCAAGGACATCCGTCCAGCCGTGAAGATGGTCGACGACAACGGCAAGGATCTGTTGCTGCCAGGCACTGACGTTATCGCTCAGTACTTCCTGCCAGCCAACGCCCTGGTCGGTGTAGCGGACGGTGCGAAGATCGCGATCGGTGATGTTATCGCTCGTATCCCGCAAGAAACTTCGAAAACCCGTGACATCACCGGTGGTCTGCCGCGTGTTGCCGACCTGTTCGAAGCCCGTCGTCCGAAAGAAGCGTCGATTCTGGCTGAAGTCAGCGGCACCATCGCGTTCGGTAAAGAGACCAAAGGCAAGCGCCGTCTGGTCATTACCCCGAACGACGGTAGCGATCCGTACGAAGAGCTGATTCCGAAGTGGCGTCACCTGAACGTGTTCGAAGGCGAACAGGTAAACCGCGGCGAAGTTATCTCCGACGGTCCGAGCGATCCACACGACATCCTGCGTCTGCTGGGTGTGAGTGCGCTGGCGAAGTACATTGTTAACGAGATCCAGGACGTTTACCGTCTGCAAGGCGTGAAGATCAACGACAAGCACATCGAGACCATCCTGCGTCAGATGCTGCGTAAAGTTGAAATCGCTGAATCCGGCGATTCCAGTTTCATCAAGGGCGACCAGATGGAATTGACTCACGTTCTGGTAGAGAACGAGCGTTTGAGCGGCGAAGACAAGTTCGTCTCCAAGTTCACTCGCGTTCTGCTGGGTATCACCAAGGCGTCGTTGTCCACCGAATCGTTCATCTCGGCGGCTTCCTTCCAGGAAACCACTCGCGTACTGACCGAAGCGGCGGTAACCGGCAAGCGCGATTACCTGCGCGGCCTGAAAGAAAACGTTGTCGTGGGTCGTCTGATCCCGGCTGGTACCGGTCTGGCTTATCACAGCGAGCGTAAGCGCCGCCGTGATGCAGACAAGCCGTTGCGCGTAAGCGCCAGTGAAGTGGAAGCTGCACTGACCGAAGCGCTGAACTTGAGCGGTAACTGAGTTCTGCGGTAAATGAGTGTGAGGCCCTGGTCGCTCCGTTCATCGAATCGAGACAAATTGTCGAGATTGGATGAGCGGGGAGGGCGGGGCCTTGCCTTGACTGGGGACAAGATCCTCTTTAGACTCTTGTACCCCTAAATTTGGCGGGAACTCGTTCCTGCCATTTTGCTTTTCTTGCAAGACAATAGCGTCGCAAGACAACAGTGGAGCTAGTAGATGGCAACTATCAACCAGCTGGTACGTCAGCCGCGTAAGCGTATCGTCGAGAAATCCGACGTGCCTGCGCTGCAGAACTGCCCGCAACGCCGTGGCGTGTGCACCCGTGTGTACACCACCACGCCGAAAAAACCTAACTCGGCACTGCGTAAAGTATGCCGTGTGCGCCTGACCAACGGTTTCGAGGTTTCCTCGTACATCGGTGGTGAAGGTCACAACCTGCAAGAGCACAGCGTGGTACTGATCCGCGGCGGTCGTGTAAAAGACTTGCCAGGTGTTCGTTACCACACCGTTCGCGGTTCGTTGGATACTTCCGGTGTTAAAGGTCGTAACCAGGGTCGTTCGAAGTACGGTACCAAGCGTCCGAAGTAATCGGTCGTTTTGCAGTTTTTAATTTTATTGAGTCGATAAGAGTAAGGTCGGGCACGTATCCACAGGATCTGTCCCGGGCTAACCTGAAGACCGTTTGAGGGCTTATCAATGCCAAGACGTCGCGTAGCAGCCAAGCGTGAGATTCTGGACGATCCGAAATACGGAAGCCAAATCCTCGCCAAATTCATGAACCACGTAATGGAAAGCGGCAAGAAAGCCGTTGCCGAGCGTATCGTTTATGGTGCCCTGGATACCGTGAAGGCTCGTAAGGCCGGCACCGATCCCCTGGAACTCTTCGAAAAAGCACTCGACGCCATCGCTCCGCTGGTCGAAGTGAAGTCGCGCCGCGTTGGTGGTGCTACTTACCAGGTTCCGGTCGAGGTTCGTCCTTCCCGTCGTAACGCTCTGGCAATGCGCTGGCTGGTAGACTTCGCCCGTAAGCGTGGCGAGAAGTCCATGGCTCTGCGTTTGGCTGGCGAACTGTTGGACGCCGCCGAAGGTAAAGGTGCTGCAGTTAAGAAGCGTGAAGACGTGCACCGTATGGCTGAAGCCAACAAGGCTTTCTCGCACTACCGCTTCTAATTCTAGCGTCACTCATTTTGCGAGGGCTTTATGGCTCGTACTACACCGATTAATCGCTACCGTAACATCGGTATCGTTGCTCACGTGGATGCTGGTAAAACCACCACCACCGAGCGCGTCCTTTTTTACACTGGCAAAAGCCACAAGATGGGCGAAGTGCATGACGGCGCTGCGACCACTGACTGGATGGTTCAGGAGCAGGAGCGTGGTATTACCATTACTTCTGCTGCCATTACCGCCTTCTGGCAGGGTTCCGCCAAGCAGCACAAGGACCAGTACCGCTTCAACGTCATCGATACCCCGGGCCACGTAGACTTCACTATTGAAGTTGAGCGTTCCCTGCGTGTACTCGACGGCGCGGTCGTTGTGTTCTGCGGCACTTCCGGCGTTGAGCCTCAGTCCGAAACCGTATGGCGTCAAGCCAACAAGTACGGTGTTCCACGTATCGTTTACGTGAACAAGATGGACCGTGCCGGTGCGAACTTCCTGCGTGTGATCGCTCAGATCAAGCAGCGTCTGGGTCACACTCCGGTGCCGATCCAGTTGGCTATCGGTTCCGAAGACAACTTCCAGGGTCAGATCGATCTGATGACCATGGAAGCGGTTTACTGGAACGATGCTGACAAGGGCATGACTCCACGTCGCGAAGCTATCCCTGCTGAACTGCAGGAACTGGCTGAAGAGTGGCGCAACAACATGGTAGAGGCTGCGGCCGAAGCCAGCGAAGAGCTGATGAACAAGTACCTCGAAGGCGAAGAGCTCTCCATCGAGGAAATCAAGGGCGCTCTGCGTCAGCGTACTATCGCTGGTGAGATCGTTCTGGCTGTTTGCGGTTCTTCCTTCAAGAACAAGGGTGTTCCCCTGGTTCTCGACGCCGTTATCGACTACCTGCCGGCTCCGACCGACATTCCTGCCATCAAGGGTACTGACCCGGATGACGAGGAAAAGCAAATGGAGCGTCATGCAGACGACAACGAGCCGTTCTCGGCTCTGGCGTTCAAGATCGCTACCGACCCATTCGTGGGTACCTTGACCTTCGTCCGCGTTTACTCGGGCGTGTTGGCCTCCGGCGACGGCGTGATCAACTCGGTCAAAGGCAAGAAAGAGCGCGTGGGTCGTATGGTGCAAATGCACGCAAACGCCCGTGAAGAGATCAAGGAAGTGCGCGCTGGTGACATCGCGGCCCTGATCGGCATGAAGGACGTCACCACTGGTGAAACCTTGTGCAACGCTGACAAGCCAATCATCCTGGTTCGCATGGACTTCCCGGAGCCGGTTATCTCGGTTGCCGTAGAGCCTAAGACCAAGGATGACCAGGAAAAAATGGGTATCGCTCTGGGCAAACTTGCTCAGGAAGACCCGTCTTTCCGCGTCAAGACTGATGAAGAGACTGGTCAAACGATCATCTCCGGCATGGGCGAGCTGCACCTGGACATCCTGGTTGACCGGATGCGCCGTGAGTTCAACGTCGAAGCCAACATCGGTAAGCCTCAGGTTTCGTATCGTGAGCGCATCACGAAGAACTGCGAAATCGAAGGCAAGTTCGTTCGTCAGTCCGGCGGTCGTGGCCAGTTCGGTCATTGCTGGATTCGCTTTGCTCCTGCTGACGAAGGTCAGGAAGGTCTGCAATTCCTGAACGAAGTAGTGGGTGGTGTGGTTCCTAAGGAATACATCCCGGCTATCCAGAAGGGTATCGAAGAGCAGATGAAGAACGGCGTTGTTGCCGGCTATCCGCTGATCGGCCTGAAGGCTACCGTGTTTGATGGTTCTTACCACGACGTCGACTCGAACGAGATGGCGTTTAAGGTGGCTGCTTCCATGGCGACCAAGCAACTGGCCCAGAAGGGCGGCGGTGAGTTGCTTGAGCCGATCATGGCGGTAGAGGTTGTTACGCCTGAAGACTATATGGGTGACGTGATGGGCGACCTTAACCGTCGTCGCGGCATGATCTTGGGTATGGAAGACACGGTCTCCGGTAAAGTAATTCGTGCCGAAGTTCCGCTGGGCGAGATGTTCGGTTATGCGACCGACGTTCGTTCCATGTCCCAGGGTCGCGCAAGCTACTCTATGGAATTCAAAAAATACAATACGGCTCCGTCGCACATCGTCGAAACCGTTACCAAAAAACAAGGCTGATTCAGTCCTTTAGGCAAGGAGTTAATTGTCGTGGCTAAAGAAAAATTTGATCGTTCCCTACCGCACGTCAACGTTGGCACCATCGGTCACGTTGACCACGGTAAAACCACTCTGACCGCAGCTCTGACTCGCGTCTGCTCCGAAGTTTTCGGTTCGGCCGTAGTTGAATTCGATAAAATCGACAGCGCGCCAGAAGAAAAAGCTCGCGGTATCACCATCAACACCGCGCACGTCGAGTACAACTCGAACATTCGTCACTACGCTCACGTTGACTGCCCAGGTCACGCTGACTACGTGAAGAACATGATCACCGGTGCTGCCCAGATGGACGGCGCGATCCTGGTTTGCTCGGCCGCTGATGGTCCGATGCCACAAACCCGTGAGCACATCCTGCTGTCCCGTCAGGTAGGCGTTCCGTACATCGTGGTCTTCCTGAACAAGGCTGACCTGGTAGACGACGCTGAGCTGCTGGAACTGGTTGAGATGGAAGTTCGCGACCTGCTGTCCACCTACGACTTCCCAGGCGACGACACTCCGATCATCATCGGTTCGGCTCGTATGGCTCTGGAAGGCAAAGACGATAACGAAATGGGCACCAGCGCTGTTCGCAAGCTGGTTGAAACTCTGGATACCTACATCCCAGAGCCAGAGCGTGCTATCGACAAGCCATTCCTGATGCCAATCGAAGACGTATTCTCGATCTCGGGTCGTGGTACTGTTGTGACTGGTCGTATCGAGCGCGGTATCGTTCGCGTTCAAGATGCACTGGAAATCGTTGGTCTGCGTGACACCACCACCACCACCTGCACCGGTGTTGAAATGTTCCGCAAGCTGCTCGACGAAGGTCGTGCTGGCGAGAACTGCGGCGTTCTGCTGCGTGGTACCAAGCGTGACGACGTTGAGCGTGGCCAGGTTCTGGTTAAGCCAGGTTCGGTTAAGCCGCACACCAAGTTCACCGCAGAAGTTTACGTTCTGAGCAAGGAAGAAGGCGGCCGTCACACTCCGTTCTTCAAAGGCTACCGTCCACAGTTCTACTTCCGTACTACTGACGTGACTGGTAACTGCGAGCTGCCAGAAGGCGTTGAAATGGTAATGCCAGGTGACAACATTCAGATGACTGTTACCCTGATCAAAACCATCGCGATGGAAGACGGTCTGCGTTTCGCTATCCGTGAAGGCGGTCGTACCGTCGGCGCTGGCGTCGTAGCCAAAATCATCGAGTAAGCTTCTCTTTTGAGATAGCTTCGATGCTTTGAAAAAGCCCCCGCTCAGCGGGGGCTTTTTTATTGGGTTGACACCTATCTGGGGCGTCTATAGAATTGCGCCTCCTTTTAACGGGCGTATTGCGCCCGGTGGGAATAGCAGCCGGAGTCTGAAATCCAATGCAAAATCAGCAAATCCGTATCAGGTTGAAGGCTTTCGACCATCGCCTGATCGACCAATCCACCCAGGAAATCGTGGAAACCGCGAAACGTACTGGTGCTCAAGTGCGTGGTCCAATTCCACTGCCTACCCGTAAAGAGCGGTTCACCGTTCTGGTCTCCCCGCACGTCAACAAAGACGCGCGTGACCAGTACGAGATCCGTACTCATAAGCGCGTTCTGGACATCGTCCAGCCAACGGATAAAACCGTTGATGCTCTTATGAAGCTTGATCTTGCGGCCGGTGTGGAAGTGCAGATCAGCCTCGGCTAAGACTCGGTCTTAGTCGTGTAACGCTCTGAAATGGGCGGCCATAGCGGGTGAAAGCCCCGTACACTCATGAGGTTTACAACATGACTATTGGTGTAGTCGGTCGTAAAGCGGGTATGACCCGTATTTTCACCGAAGAAGGTGTCTCCATTCCGGTCACGGTCATTGAGATCGAGCCGAATCGCGTCACCCAGTTCAAAACTGAAGAAACCGATGGCTATCGTGCAGTGCAAGTCACTGTCGGCGAGCGTCGTGCTTCGCGTGTAACAGCAGCTCAGGCTGGCCACTTCGCTAAAGCGAACGTTGCCGCTGGTCGTACCGTAATGGAATTCCGCCTTGAAGAAGGCGAGTACCAGGCCGGCGATCTGATCAACGCTGAAATCTTCGCCGCTGGTCAACTGGTTGATGTAACCGGTCAGTCCAAGGGTAAAGGCTTCCAGGGTACGATCAAGCGTTGGAATTTCCGCGGGCAAGATAACACCCACGGTAACTCCGTATCCCACCGCGTTCCAGGCTCTATCGGCCAGTGCCAGACTCCTGGTCGTGTATTCAAGGGCAAAAAAATGTCCGGTCATATGGGCGCTGAGCGCGTGACCGTGCAGTCCCTCGAAGTAGTGCGCGTGGACGCTGAACGCAATCTGTTGTTGGTCAAGGGCGCTGTTCCTGGCGCTACTGGCGGCAACTTGGTTGTACGTCCAGCAGCCAAGGCTCGCGGTTAAGGGGAAGCTGACATGCAATTAAATGTAAATGACGCTCAAGCGATCGAAGTTTCCGAACTGACATTTGGCGGCGAATTCAACGAGACGCTGGTTCACCAAGCAGTCGTGGCCTACATGGCCGGCGGCCGTCAAGGTAGCAAGCAGCAAAAGACCCGTTCCGACGTTCGTGGTGGCGGCAAGCGCCCATGGCGTCAGAAAGGTACTGGCCGCGCTCGTGCCGGTACTATCCGTAGCCCAATCTGGCGTGGCGGCGGTACCACTTTCGCAGCTCGTCCTCAGGATCACTCCCAGAAGCTGAACAAGAAGATGTACCGCGCAGCAATGCGTTCCATCCTTGCTGAGCTGGTGCGTACTGATCGTCTGGTCGTGGTTCAGGATTTCGCCGTTGAAACGCCGAAAACCAAAGACCTGCTGGGCAAGCTGAACAACATGAGCCTGACCGACGTTCTGATCGTGTCGGACGCTGTTGATCAGAACCTGTACCTGGCTGCTCGTAACCTGCCACACGTAGATGTACGTGACGTGCAAGGTTCCGATCCAGTTAGTCTGATCGCATACGACAAGGTGTTGATCACCGTGTCGGCCGTGAAGAAATTCGAGGAGCTGCTGGGATGAACCAGGAACGCGTATTTAAAGTTCTGCTTGGCCCGCACGTTTCCGAGAAGGCTACGGTTCTGGCAGACAAGAAAGGCCAGTTCGTTTTCAAGGTTGCTACCGATGCAACCAAGCTGGAAATCAAGAAGGCCGTCGAAAGCCTGTTCAGCGTGAAAGTAGAGCGTGTTACTACCCTGAATGTTCTGGGTAAGAGCAAGCGCACTGCTCGCGGTCTGGGCAAGCGTAATGACTGGAAGAAGGCAGTTATCTCCCTTCAGCCAGGCCAAGATCTCGATTTCAGCAGCAGTGCTGAGTAAGGAAGGGGTGCATCATGGCAATCGTTAAATGCAAACCGACTTCCCCTGGCCGCCGTTTTGTGGTCAAGGTGGTCAACCAGGAGCTGCATAAAGGCGCTCCTCACGCACCGCTGCTCGAGAAGAAATCGAAGACTGGTGGTCGTAACAACAATGGCCGTATTACCACTCGTCACATCGGTGGTGGTCATAAGCAGCATTACCGTATGGTCGATTTCCGTCGCAACGACAAAGATGGCATCGTCGCCACTGTCGAGCGTATCGAATACGATCCAAACCGTACTGCTCACATCGCACTGCTCTGCTACGCAGACGGCGAGCGCCGCTACATCATCGCCCCTAAAGGCGTGAGTGCTGGCGACACGCTGATCGCAGGTGCCCTGGCTCCAATCAAGCCAGGCAACGCTCTGCAACTGCGCAACATTCCAGTCGGTTCTACCGTACACGGCATCGAACTGAAGCCAGGTAAAGGCGCACAGATCGCTCGTTCCGCTGGTGCTTCGGCTCAGCTGATCGCTCGTGAAGGTGTGTACGTTACCCTGCGTCTGCGTTCCGGTGAAATGCGTAAAGTCCTGGCTGAATGCCGTGCGACCCTGGGCGAAGTCTCGAACTCCGAGCACAGCCTGCGTTCGCTGGGTAAAGCTGGTGCCAAACGCTGGCGTGGCGTTCGCCCAACCGTTCGTGGTGTTGCCATGAACCCGGTTGACCACCCACATGGTGGTGGTGAAGGTCGTACCTCTGGTGGTCGTCATCCGGTATCGCCATGGGGCTTCCCGACTAAGGGCGCGAAGACTCGTGGTAATAAGCGTACCGACAAAATGATCGTCCGTCGTCGCAAGTAAATAGAGGGATACGACAGTGCCACGTTCTCTGAAAAAAGGTCCTTTTATCGATCTTCACCTACTGAAGAAGATCGAAGTGGCGGCGGAAAAGAACGATCGCAAACCGGTGAAAACCTGGTCGCGTCGTTCGATGATCCTGCCACAAATGGTCGGTCTGACCATCGCAGTACACAACGGTCGTCAGCACGTCCCAGTTCTTGTGAACGAAGACATGGTCGGCCACAAACTGGGCGAGTTCGCCGGTACCCGCACTTATCGCGGGCACGTGGCAGACAAGAAAGCCAAGCGTTAAGGGGTTAGGAAATGGAAGTAGCCGCTAAGTTGTCGGGCGCTCGAATCTCCGCCCAGAAAGCCCGCTTGGTCGCCGACCAGATCCGCGGGAAGAAGGTGGGCGAAGCGCTCAACCTGTTGGCTTTCAGCAGTAAGAAAGCCGCCGAGATCATGAAGAAAGTGCTGGAGTCGGCCGTAGCCAACGCCGAGCATAACGAAGGCGCAGACGTTGATGACCTGAAGGTCAGCACTGTTTTCGTCAACGAAGGGCGTTCGCTGAAGCGCATCATGCCACGTGCCAAAGGCCGTGCTGATCGCATCGTCAAGCGGTCTTGCCATATCACTGTCAAGGTTGCTGACAAGTAACGGAGTCGAAGAGATGGGTCAGAAAGTACATCCCATTGGCATTCGCCTGGGAATCGTCAAGGAGCACACCTCCGTCTGGTACGCAGACGGTCGGACTTATGCGGACTATTTGCTCGCAGATCTGAATGTGCGTGAGTACCTCCAAGACAAACTAAAAAGCGCGTCCGTAAGCCGTATCGATATCCATCGTCCGGCCCAAACTGCACGCATCACCATCCACACCGCTCGTCCAGGTATCGTTATCGGGAAGAAAGGTGAAGATGTTGAGAAACTGCGTCAGGACCTGACCAAGCAAATGGGTGTGCCTGTGCACATCAATATCGAAGAGATCCGCAAGCCGGAGCTCGACGGTATGCTGGTTGCGCAGAGCGTAGCTCAGCAGCTGGAGCGTCGCGTAATGTTCCGTCGCGCTATGAAGCGCGCTGTACAGAACGCCATGCGCATTGGTGCCAAAGGCATCAAAATCCAAGTGAGCGGTCGTCTCGGCGGTGCTGAAATCGCACGTACTGAATGGTATCGCGAAGGTCGTGTGCCATTGCACACCCTGCGTGCCGACATCGACTATGCCAACTACGAAGCTCACACCACTTACGGTGTGATCGGTGTAAAGGTTTGGATCTTCAAAGGCGAAGTAATTGGTGGTCGCCAAGAAGAACTGAAACCACAAGCACCAGCGCCTCGTAAAAAAGCTGCTAAGTAAGGGGTACGCCAAATGTTGCAACCAAAGCGTACGAAGTTCCGCAAGCAAATGACTGGTCACAACCGTGGCCTGGCATTGCGCGGTAGCAAAGTCAGCTTCGGCGAGTTCGCGCTGAAGTCTGTTGCTCGTGGTCGTCTCACCGCTCGTCAGATCGAGTCAGCGCGTCGTGCTCTGACCCGTCACGTAAAACGTGGCGGCAAGATCTGGATCCGTGTATTCCCGGACAAGCCGATCTCCAAAAAACCTCTCGAGGTTCGGATGGGTAAAGGTAAGGGTAACGTGGAATACTGGGTAGCCCAGATTCAGCCAGGCAAAGTCCTGTATGAAATCGAGGGTGTTTCTGAAGAGCTGGCGCGTGAGGCTTTCGCCCTGGCTGCTGCAAAGCTGCCGCTCGCCACCTCCTTTGTTAAACGGACGGTGATGTGATGAAAGCGAATGAACTTCGTGAAAAATCCGCACAGCAGCTGAACGAGCAACTGCTCGGCTTGCTGCGCGACCAGTTCAATCTGCGTATGCAGAAAGCAACTGGCCAGTTGGGGCAGTCTCATCTGCTCTCGCAAGTTAAGCGTGACATCGCTCGCGTGAAGACTGTGCTCAACCAGCAGGCAGGTAAGTGATCATGGCTGAAGCCGAAAAGACTGTCCGTACGCTGACTGGCCGTGTTGTCAGCGACAAGATGGACAAAACCATCACCGTTCTGATCGAGCGTCGCGTTAAGCACCCGATCTACGGTAAATACGTTAAGCGTTCGACTAAGCTGCACGCGCACGACGAAACCAATCAGTGCCACATCGGCGACAAAGTCACTATTCGTGAAACTCGTCCTTTGGCCAAGACCAAGTCTTGGGCGCTGGTTGATGTTCTCGAACGCGCTGTGGAAGTCTAAGGACTAGGGGTCGGAGAAATTATATGATTCAGACTCAATCCATGCTCGATGTGGCCGATAACAGCGGCGCTCGCCGCGTTATGTGCATCAAGGTGCTGGGTGGCTCCCATCGTCGTTACGCTGGTATCGGTGACATCATCAAAGTTACCGTCAAGGAAGCAATTCCTCGCGGTAAAGTGAAAAAAGGCCAAGTGATGACTGCTGTTGTAGTCCGCACTCGTCACGGCGTACGTCGTGCTGATGGCTCCATTATCCGCTTTGATGGCAACGCTGCTGTTCTTCTGAACAACAAGCAAGAGCCGATCGGCACCCGTATCTTTGGGCCAGTGACCCGTGAACTTCGTACTGAGAAGTTCATGAAGATCGTCTCGCTCGCCCCAGAAGTGCTGTAAGGAGATCCGACATGCAAAAGATTCGTCGTGACGACGAGATCATCGTGATCGCCGGCAAAGACAAAGGTAAGCGCGGTAAGGTGCTTAAGGTTCTCGCTAACAACCGTTTGGTGATTGGTGGTCTGAACCTGGTCAAGCGTCATACCAAGCCTAACCCGATGTCGGGCGTGCAGGGCGGTATCGTCGAAAAAGAAGCTCCACTGGATGCTTCTAACGTCGCCATTTTCAACGGCGAAACCAACAAGGCTGACCGCGTTGGTTTCAAAGTAGAAGACGGCAAGAAAATTCGTGTCTTCAAGTCGACCCAAAAAGCGGTTGATGCTTGAACACTGCTAGGTAGATGAGACCATGGCACGACTAAAAGAGATTTACCGGAAGGAAATTGCTCCGAAACTTAAGGAAGAACTTAAGCTTTCGAACGTGATGGAAGTTCCGCGCGTTACCAAAATCACCCTGAACATGGGTCTTGGCGAAGCGATCGGCGACAAAAAAGTCATCGAGCACGCTGTTGCCGACCTGGAAAAGATCACCGGCCAGAAAGTCGTTGTGACCTACGCTCGCAAATCCATCGCTGGCTTTAAAGTCCGTGAAGGTTGGCCGATCGGCGTCAAAGTGACCCTGCGCCGTGAGCGTATGTACGAGTTCCTGGATCGTCTGCTGTCGATCTCCCTGCCTCGGGTTCGCGACTTCCGCGGCCTGAATGCCAAGTCCTTCGATGGTCGTGGCAACTACAGCATGGGCGTGAAAGAGCAGATCATCTTCCCGGAAATCGACTACGACAAGATCGATGCTCTCCGCGGTCTGGACATCACCCTGACCACCACTGCCAAGAACGATGATGAAGGCCGCGCTCTGCTGCGTGCATTCAAATTCCCGTTCCGCAACTGATTGGAGTAGGACCATGGCCAAGATGAGCATGAAAAACCGCGAGCTGAAGCGTCAGCTCACGGTTGCCAAGTACGCCAAGAAGCGTGCAGCACTGAAAGCTATCATCGTTGATCTGAACGCAAGTCCAGAAGCGCGTTGGGAAGCTACAGTTGCTCTGCAGAAGCAGCCACGTGACGCAAGCGCTTCGCGCATGCGTAACCGCTGCCGCCTGACCGGTCGTCCACACGGCGTTTACCGCAAGTTCGGCCTCGGCCGTAACAAACTGCGTGAAGCGGCAATGCGTGGTGACGTACCGGGTCTGGTTAAAGCCAGCTGGTAAGTACTGTCAAAGTCTCGGTGTCCAGGGTCGCAAGATCCTGACCACCGGTGGCCTTGAATCTGGATCAAGCCCCTTTTGGGGCTTGATTCATTTCTGGGGTGTGTCTAGAATACCCGGCTCGCCTGAGCCCGTGTTTTTCATGCCCGGAGATTCTCGGCGACACGTAATAGCCGCAAGGCTAATTTTTTTGTATTAGGAGCGTCTAGCCCATGAGTATGCAGGACCCGTTAGCGGACATGCTAACTCGTATCCGTAATGCCCAGATGGCTGAAAAGTCCGTCGTAAGCATGCCATCTTCCACGTTGAAGGTAGCTGTTGCCAAAGTCCTGAAGGACGAAGGTTACATTGCGGGTTATCAGATCAGCAGCGAAATCAAGCCACTGCTGTCCATCGAGCTGAAGTACTTCGAAGGCCGTCCGGTTATCGAAGAAGTGAAGCGCGTTAGCCGTCCAGGCCTGCGTCAGTACAAGTCCGTCGATGATCTGCCAAAAGTTCGTGGCGGTCTCGGTGTGTCTATCGTCTCCACCAACAAGGGTGTGATGACTGATCGTGCTGCGCGCGCTGCCGGTGTCGGCGGCGAAGTTCTTTGCACTGTGTTCTAAGGGGGGATAAGCATGTCTCGCGTCGCTAAGAACCCCGTTAAGCTGCCAGCCGGTGTCGAAGTAAAATTCGCAGGCCAACAGCTTTCGGTGAAGGGTGCCAAGGGCACTCTCGAACTGAACATCCATTCGTCCGTTGAGATCGTTGAAGAAGCTGGTGAGCTGCGTTTCGCTGCTCGCAATGGCGATCAACAGACTCGCGCAATGGCTGGTACCACTCGTGCGTTGGTAAACAACATGGTCCAAGGCGTAAGCCAAGGCTTCGAGCGCAAGCTCCAGCTGGTCGGTGTTGGTTACAAAGCGCAAGCAAAAGGCACAGTGCTGAACCTGGCTCTTGGCTTCTCGCACCCAGTGGATTACGAACTGCCGGAAGGCATCACCGCTGAGACTCCTAGCCAGACCGATATCCTGATCAAGGGCATCGACAAGCAGCTGGTAGGTCAAGTGGCCGCCGAGATCCGCGACTTCCGTCCACCAGAGCCGTACAAAGGCAAAGGTGTGCGCTACGCGGACGAAGTCGTCCGTCGTAAAGAAGCCAAGAAGAAGTAGGGCATAGCAAATGACCGACAAAAAAGTTACTCGACTGCGTCGCGCTCGCAAAGCACGCCTGAAAATGCACGAACTCGAAGTCGTGCGTCTCTGCGTGTTCCGCTCTTCGCAGCACATCTACGCCCAGGTCATTTCGGCCGACGGCAACAAAGTCCTGGCAAGCGCCTCGACTTTGGATAAAGAACTGCGTGATGGTGCCACCGGCAACATCGACGCGGCCACTAAGGTTGGCCAGCTGGTCGCTACGCGTGCTAAGGCCGCTGGCGTCTCGCAGGTGGCTTTCGACCGCTCTGGCTTCAAGTACCACGGCCGCGTTAAAGCGCTGGCTGATGCTGCTCGTGAAGCTGGGCTGGAGTTCTAAGTTATGTCAAATAACGACCAAAAGCGCGACGAAGGCTACATCGAGAAGCTGGTTCAAGTTAACCGCGTAGCCAAAACCGTTAAAGGCGGCCGTATCTTCACTTTCACCGCGTTGACCGTGGTTGGTGATGGTAAAGGCCGTGTTGGCTTCGGCCGTGGCAAGTCGCGTGAAGTGCCTGCTGCGATCCAGAAGGCAATGGAAGCTGCTCGCCGCAACATGATCCAGGTTGATCTGAACGGCACCACTCTGCAGTACGCAATGAAGTCCGCTCACGGCGCTTCGAAGGTGTACATGCAGCCTGCTTCTGAAGGTACCGGTATCATCGCTGGCGGCGCTATGCGTGCTGTCCTCGAAGTTGCTGGCGTTCAGAACGTTCTGGCCAAGTGCTACGGCTCGACTAACCCGGTAAACGTGGTTCACGCCACTTTCAAGGGTTTGAAAGCAATGCAGTCTCCTGAATCCATTGCCGCCAAGCGTGGCAAAAGCGTCAAGGAGATCTTCTGATCATGGCTACCGTAAAAGTTACGCTGATCAAAAGCATGACCGGCCGCATCCCTAACCACAAACTGTGCGTTAAGGGTCTGGGTCTGCGTCGCATCGGTCACACTGTAGAAGTCCAGGATACTCCCGAGAATCGCGGGATGATCAACAAGGCTTACTACATGCTGCGTGTCGAGGGTTAATCGATGAAACTCAATGATCTGAGTCCAGCGCCGGGTTCCCGTCGCGAAAAGCATCGTCCGGGCCGTGGTATCGGTAGCGGTTTGGGTAAGACTGGTGGCCGTGGTCACAAAGGTCAGACCTCTCGCTCCGGTGGCACCATTGCTCCAGGCTTTGAAGGCGGTCAACAGCCGCTGCATCGTCGCCTGCCGAAGTTCGGTTTCGTTTCCCTGAAAGCCATGGACCGCGCAGAAGTGCGTCTGTCCGAGCTGGCCAAAGTGGAAGGCGACATCGTCACCGTGCAGTCCCTGAAAGATGCCAACGTGATCAACGTCAACGTACAGCGTGTGAAAATCATGCTGTCCGGTGAAGTGACTCGCGCTGTCACTATCGGCAAGGGAATCGGCGCCACCAAAGGTGCGCGTGCGGCTATCGAAGCAGCTGGCGGCAAGTTCGAGGAATAAATGGCTAAGCAAGGTGCTCTCTCTGCGCTCGGCAAAGGCGGTATGTCTGAACTCTGGGCTCGTCTGCGTTTTCTGTTCCTGGCGATTATCGTCTACCGAATAGGCGCACACATCCCGGTTCCAGGTATCAACCCGGACCGACTCGCGGACCTGTTTCGACAGAATGAGGGGACCATTCTTAGCTTGTTCAACATGTTTTCCGGCGGCGCGCTGGAACGGATGAGCATCTTTGCACTGGGGATCATGCCGTACATCTCGGCATCGATCATCATGCAACTGATGACCGCCGTCAGCCCGCAGCTGGAGCAGTTGAAGAAGGAAGGTGAAGCTGGCCGTCGCAAGATCAGCCAGTACACCCGCTACGGCACTGTCGTCCTAGCTCTCGTCCAGGCCATTGGCATGT
This sequence comes from Pseudomonas sp. Pseusp3, assembly GCF_047304225.1. Lineage (NCBI taxonomy): Bacteria > Pseudomonadati > Pseudomonadota > Gammaproteobacteria > Pseudomonadales > Pseudomonadaceae > Pseudomonas > Pseudomonas sp. Pseusp3. The sequence continues at coordinate 29,643 of NZ_JBGLYV010000049.1, forward strand.
CCATTGGTCTGGCGGGGCAGGGCGTTGCGTTCACTGGTGACTTTGGCTTCCATTTCGTCGCGGTATCCACGTTTGTGGCTGGTGCGATGTTCATGATGTGGCTGGGTGAGCAGATTACTGAGCGTGGTGTTGGCAACGGTATCTCGATGTTGATTTTTTCGGGTATCGTCGCCGGTCTTCCGAGAGCGATCGGGCAGTCTTTCGAGTCTGCGCGTCAGGGTGATATCAACATCTTTGCCCTGGTTGCCATCGGTTTGCTGGCAGTAGCGATTATCGGTTTCGTGGTGTTCATTGAGCGTGGTCAGCGTCGTATCGCTGTTCACTACGCCAAGCGTCAGCAGGGCCGCAAGGTCTTTGCCGCGCAGACTAGCCACTTGCCGCTGAAGGTGAACATGGCCGGTGTTATTCCGGCTATTTTCGCGAGCAGCATTTTGCTGTTCCCGGCTTCGTTGGGTGCCTGGTTCGGTCAGTCTGAAGGTATGGGCTGGTTGCAGGACATCTCGCAGTCGATCGCTCCTGGTCAGCCGTTGAATATTCTGCTGTTTAGTGCAGGGATTATTTTCTTCTGCTTCTTCTATACGGCGTTGATGTTCAATCCGAAAGACGTAGCGGAAAACCTGAAGAAGTCCGGTGCCTTTATTCCGGGCATCCGTCCAGGTGAGCAGTCTGCGCGCTACATTGATGGCGTTCTGACTCGCTTGACCATGTTCGGTGCTCTTTACATGACGGCCGTCTGCCTGTTGCCCCAGTTCCTGGTGGTTGCAGCCAACGTACCGTTCTACCTTGGCGGGACCTCGTTGCTGATCGTGGTCGTGGTTGTGATGGACTTCATGTCCCAAGTACAATCGCACCTCGTTTCGCACCAGTACGAATCCCTGATGAAGAAAGCCAACCTGAAGGGTTACGGCAGCGGCATGCTGCGCTGACCCATAAGGTTCGAGGAGTTGGTGATGAAAGTTCGTGCATCGGTGAAAAAGCTGTGCCGTAACTGCAAGATTATTCGCCGCGAAGGTGTTGTTCGAGTAATTTGCAGCGCGGAACCGCGTCACAAACAGCGCCAAGGCTGAGTGTGATTGTGCTTCAAGCCCGGCAGCTAGTGCGCTGCCGGGTTGATTATTTGTTATTACAGCGATATTATCTCGCGCCCTATTTCTTGGCTTCCGGGGCGTAGGTAGCTGTCAATTGGAGTCCCACTGAATGGCCCGTATTGCAGGCGTTAACATTCCAGATAACAAGCATACTGTTATCTCGCTGACCTACATCTATGGTGTTGGTCGCACTACTGCACAGAAAATTTGTGCAGAGACTGGGGTAAACCCAGCCGCAAAGATCAAGGATCTGAGCGACGAGCAAATTGAACAGCTGCGTGGCGAAGTGGCGAAGTTCACCACTGAAGGTGACCTGCGTCGCGAAATCAACATGAAAATCAAGCGCTTGATGGACCTCGGTTGCTATCGCGGTCTGCGTCATCGTCGTGGTCTGCCAGTACGCGGTCAGCGTACCAAGACCAACGCGCGTACCCGTAAAGGTCCGCGTAAGCCGATCCGCAAGTAATCGCCCCAGCGAATCGACAGGAATTTAATCATGGCAAAACCTGCTGCTCGTCCTCGTAAAAAAGTTAAAAAGACAGTGGTTGATGGCATCGCCCACATCCATGCATCTTTTAACAACACCATCGTGACCATCACCGACCGTCAAGGTAACGCTCTTTCCTGGGCTACCTCCGGTGGTTCGGGTTTCCGCGGTTCCCGCAAGTCCACCCCGTTCGCTGCTCAGGTAGCTGCTGAACGTGCTGGTCAAGCTGCGCTGGAATACGGCCTGAAAAACCTCGACGTCAACGTCAAAGGTCCAGGTCCAGGTCGTGAATCCGCAGTCCGCGCTTTGAACGGCTGTGGCTACAAGATCGCCAGCATCACCGACGTGACGCCAATCCCGCACAACGGGTGCCGTCCGCCGAAGAAGCGCCGCGTGTAATCCAGGAGATTGTAAAGAATGGCTCGTTACATTGGTCCAAAATGCAAACTCGCTCGTCGCGAAGGCACCGATCTCTTCCTGAAGAGCGGCGTGCGCGCGATCGAATCGAAGTGCAACATTGAAGCAGCACCTGGTATCCACGGCCAACGCCGCGGTCGCCAGTCCGACTACGGCACCCAACTGCGTGAAAAGCAGAAGGTCCGTCGTATCTACGGCGTTCTCGAGCGTCAATTCAGCGGCTACTACAAAGAAGCTGCTGGCAAGAAAGGTGCAACTGGTGAAAACCTGCTGCAACTGCTCGAATGCCGTCTGGACAACGTTGTATACCGTATGGGCTTTGGTTCGACTCGTGCCGAATCCCGTCAGCTGGTATCGCACAAGTCGATCAGCGTAAACGGTCAGACCGTTAACGTTCCGTCCTACCAGGTTCGTGCTGGTGACGTGGTTGCTGTTCGCGAGAAAGCAAAAAATCAACTTCGCATTGTCCAAGCTCTCGATCTGTGTGCCCAACGTGGCCGCGTAGAATGGGTAGAAGTAGACACTGAGAAGAAGTCGGGCGTTTTCAAGAACGTTCCAGCTCGCAGTGATCTGTCCGCCGACATCAACGAAAGCCTGATTGTCGAGCTCTACTCCAAGTAAGGGCTAGAAAATAGGTGCATCCATGCAGATTTCGGTAAATGAGTTCCTGACACCCCGCCACATTGATGTGCAGGTTGTCAGTCCAACCCGCGCCAAGATCACTCTCGAGCCTCTCGAGCGTGGTTTCGGCCATACCCTGGGCAACGCGCTGCGCCGCATCCTGTTGTCCTCAATGCCCGGCTGTGCAGTAGTCGAGGCCGAGATTGACGGTGTGCTCCACGAGTACAGCGCCATCGAAGGTGTACAGGAAGACGTCATTGAAATCCTGTTGAACCTTAAAGGTCTGGCTATCAAGCTGCACGGTCGTGACGAAGTTACGCTGACCTTGTCGAAGAAGGGTTCGGGGGTGGTTACCGCTGCCGATATTCAGCTGGATCATGATGTCGAGATCGTTAACCCCGATCACGTAATCGCTAACCTGGCGTCTAACGGCGCCCTGAACATGAAGCTCGTAGTAGCTCGTGGTCGTGGTTATGAACCGGCAGACTCGCGTCAGAGCGATGAGGACGAAAGCCGCAGCATCGGTCGCTTGCAGCTTGACTCTTCGTTCAGCCCGGTTCGCCGTATCGCATACGTGGTGGAAAACGCCCGTGTCGAGCAGCGTACTAACCTGGACAAGCTGGTTATTGATCTGGAAACCAACGGTACCCTGGATCCTGAAGAGGCGATTCGCCGTGCTGCAACCATCCTGCAACAGCAGTTGGCTGCGTTCGTCGACCTCAAGGGTGACAGTGAGCCAGTGGTTGTCGAGCAGGAAGACGAGATCGATCCGATCCTGCTTCGCCCGGTTGACGATCTGGAACTGACTGTACGTTCGGCTAACTGCCTTAAGGCGGAAAACATTTACTACATCGGTGACCTGATTCAGCGTACCGAAGTGGAACTGTTGAAGACTCCGAACCTGGGCAAGAAATCCTTGACTGAAATCAAGGACGTTCTGGCCTCCCGCGGTCTGTCCCTCGGCATGCGCCTCGACAACTGGCCGCCTGCAAGTCTTAAGAAGGACGACAAGGCGACTGCCTGATCGTCGTAATCACCGAACGTAGTGTTTGGTAAGGAATGAACCATGCGTCATCGTAAAAGTGGTCGTCACCTGAGCCGCACCAGCTCGCACCGCAAGGCCATGTTCCAAAACATGGCGGTGTCGCTGTTCGAGCACGAGCTGATCAAAACTACTCTGCCAAAAGCCAAAGAACTGCGCCGCGTTGCCGAGCCGCTGATCACTCTGGCCAAGACAGACAGCGTTGCTAACCGTCGTCTGGCTTTCGACCGTACTCGTTCGAAAGCTATCGTTGGTAAGCTCTTCAACGACCTGGGCAAGCGTTACGCTACCCGTGAGGGTGGCTACCTGCGCATCCTCAAGTGCGGTTTCCGCGCTGGCGACAACGCGCCTATGGCGTACGTCGAGTTGGTTGATCGTGCTACTGCCGGCGAAGCTGTATCTGCCGAGTAAGACGTCAGTCTGAAACAAAGAACCGGGCCTAGTGCCCGGTTTTTTGTGCCTGTAAGAAATGCATCGTTTGTACAAGCGTCTCCTTCGTTCACATCGTCATGATGTGATGGGGATGATCATTAGTTTTTCTCTATCGATGTCTGCAGGTTAATGAATTTGTAGCTGTCATATTGATGATCAATACTCCCTCTCAGCCGATAGCCGGCAGTTCAAGACCGACAGAGGAAGGAAGATCGCATGAGCCAGAACACAACGCTAACCACCGCCAGCGGCGCTCCTGTTGCCGATAACCAGAATTCCCGTTCCGCCGGCCCTCGGGGCCCGCTGCTGCTCGACGACTTTCACCTGATCGAGAAGCTTGCCCATTTTAACCGTGAAAACATCCCTGAGCGCCGTGTGCACGCCAAAGGCTCGGGGGCTTACGGTACGTTCACCGTGACGCGCGATATCACTCAATACACCAGTGCCAGGTTGTTTGACGCAGTCGGCAAGCAGACCCCCACGTTCCTGCGGTTTTCCACCGTGGGTGGTGAGCGTGGTTCGGCCGATACCGAGCGCGATCCGCGCGGGTTTGCCTTGAAGTTTTACACCGAGGAAGGCAACTGGGACATCGTCGGCAACAACACACCAGTATTCTTCATTCGCGATCCACTGAAGTTTCCAGACTTTATCCACACCCAGAAGCGCTTGCCGCAAAGCAACCTGAAGAGCGCCCAGATGATGTGGGACTTCTGGTCGCATTCGCCTGAGGCGCTGCACCAGGTCACCATCCTGTTCTCCGACCGGGGTATTCCTGACGGGTATCGTCACATGCACGGCTTTGGCAGCCACACTTACAGCCTTATCAACGCTCAAGGTGAGCGTCACTGGGTTAAGTGGCACTACAAGACCAAACAGGGGATCAAGAACCTGGCTCCGGCCGAGGCTGCGCGCCTGGCGGGTACTGATCCGGATTACGCCCAGCGCGACTTGTTCAATGCCATCGAGCGCGGTGACTTTCCAAAATGGAGCGTGTGCATTCAGATCATGAGTGAGGCTCAGGCGGCGGCGCACTACGAGAATCCGTTTGATGTCACCAAGACCTGGTCGCAGAAAGAGTTTCCACTGATTGAAGTCGGAGAGCTGGAGCTCAATCGCAATCCGCAGAACTACTTCGCGGAAGTCGAGCAAGCGGCGTTCGGTCCTAGCAATATGGTTCCAGGGGTTGGTCTCTCGCCGGATCGCATGTTGCAAGGTCGGGTGTTCGCCTACGCGGATGCTCACCGCTACCGCGTCGGTACCAACCACCAGCAACTGCCGGTGAACGCGCCTCGCAGCCCGGTCAATACTTACCAGCGCGACGGTTCGATGGCCTTTGGAGGTAACGGGGGCGCAGCGCCGAACTACGAGCCAAACAGCTACGTCGAGTCACCGAAGCAGGCGCCTCGTTACGCAGAGCCCGCGTTGGCCCTCAGTGGTGCCGCCGATCGTTACGACCACCGTGAAGATACTGATTACTACAGTCACGCCGGCGCGTTGTTCCGCTTGATGTCTGAAGAGCAGAAATCATTGCTGGTCAGTAACATCGCCGGTGCGATGGCGGGAGTGTCGAGTGATGTGGTTGATCGCCAGTTGCAGCATTTCTTCAAGGCCGACCCGGCGTATGGAGAAGCAATCGCAAAGCTGCTCAACGTACAGCTTAACGAAGTCTAAATGAGAAGCAGAACCGCCCTTGTTTGGGCGGTTTTTGCGTTATTTCAGCTGGTTTTCTCAGAATATCTTCGCTTTTATTGCGGCTTTCGGGTGACGATATGGGGATGTTGGTTCAAACTACAACTTTCAAGCAGGGAGATGTAGGGCGATGCAAGGCCACCCGGATGTGATCGATTACCTCAACACGTTGCTGACCGGCGAACTGGCCGCGCGTGATCAATATTTCGTCCACTCGCGGATGTATGAGGACTGGGGTTTCACCAAGCTCTACGAACGAATCAACCACGAGATGGAAGAAGAAGCAGGGCACGCCGATGCCCTGATGCGCCGGATTCTGATGCTCGAAGGCACGCCGCGCATGCGTCCGGACGATCTCGATGTCGGCACCACGGTGACCGAGATGCTCGAAGCGGATTTGCGCCTGGAATACAAGGTCCGTGCCGCGCTGTGCAAAGGCATCAAGCTATGCGAGCAGCACAAGGACTATGTCAGCCGCGAAATGCTACGGGTTCAATTGCATGACACTGAAGAAGATCACACCTATTGGCTCGAAAAGCAGTTGGGGCTGATCAAGCTGATCGGGCTCGAGAACTACCTGCAGTCCCACGCCTGATTCAGCAGAAACGAAAAAGCCCCTGTCATTGATGAAATGACAGGGGCTTTTTCATGGTGTCCGATCACGCTCCAACAGCGGCTTGTGTAGGAGCGAGCTTGCTCGCGATGAATCTGAAGGCGCCGCAGTTATCCAAAATACCTGCGTTATCGTTCACGACCATCGCGAGCAAGCTCGCTCCTACACAGCAGCAACAAAAAAGCCCCTGTCATTGATGAAATGACAGGGGCTTTTTCATGGCGCCCGGTCAAGCCCGATCACGCTCCAGCAGCGGCTTGAGGTAATAACCGGTATGGGATTGCGTCATCTCTGACACTTCCTCCGGCGTGCCGACGGCAATGATCTGCCCGCCCTTGGAACCGCCTTCCGGTCCCAGGTCCACCAGCCAGTCAGCGGTCTTGATCACGTCCAGGTTGTGTTCGATCACCACCACGGTGTTGCCGTGGTCGCGCAGGCGATGCAACACGTCCAGCAGTTGTTGGATGTCCGCGAAGTGCAGCCCGGTGGTCGGTTCATCGAGGATGTACAGGGTCTTGCCGGTATCGCGTTTGGAAAGCTCGCGGGAGAGTTTCACCCGCTGGGCTTCACCACCGGAGAGCGTGGTCGCCGATTGCCCCAGCTTGATGTACGACAGGCCGACGTCCATCAATGTTTGCAGCTTGCGCGCCAGGGCCGGTACGGCATCGAAGAACTCCCGTGCTTCCTCGATGGTCATCTCGAGGGTTTCGTGGATGCTCTTGCCCTTGTACTTGATCTCCAGGGTTTCGCGGTTGTAGCGCTTGCTCTTGCACACGTCGCACGGCACGTAGATGTCCGGCAGGAAGTGCATCTCCACCTTGATCAGGCCGTCGCCCTGGCAGGCTTCGCAACGCCCGCCCTTGACGTTGAAGGAGAAGCGCCCCGGCCCGTAGCCGCGGGAGCGGGATTCCGGCACGCCAGCGAACAATTCGCGGATCGGTGTAAACAACCCGGTGTAGGTCGCCGGGTTGGAGCGAGGTGTGCGACCGATCGGGCTCTGGTCGATGTCGACGACCTTGTCCAGGTGCTCAAGGCCCTTGATGCTGTCGTGGGCGGCCGCTTCAAGGGTAGTGGCGCCATTCAGCGCTGTAGCGCTCAAAGGGAACAGCGTGTTGTTGATCAGCGTCGACTTGCCTGAGCCGGATACGCCGGTCACACAGGTCAGCAGGCCAATCGGAATCTCCAGATCGACATTGCGCAAGTTGTTGCCGCGCGCGCCCTTGAGCGATAGCGTCAGCTTCTTGTTGCGCGGCGTGCGTTTGGCCGGGACTTCGATCTTCACCCGGCCCGACAGGTATTTGCCCGTCAGCGAGTCCGGATGCGCCATGACCTCGGCCGGTGTGCCTTCGGCGACGATATGCCCGCCGTGCACGCCAGCGCCCGGGCCGATGTCCACCACGTAGTCGGCCAGGCGAATGGCGTCTTCGTCGTGCTCGACCACGATCACCGTGTTGCCGATATCGCGCAGGTGCTTGAGGGTGCCCAGCAGCCGGTCGTTATCGCGCTGATGCAGGCCGATGGAGGGTTCGTCGAGGATGTATAGAACGCCCACCAGGCCGGCGCCAATCTGGCTGGCCAGACGGATACGCTGGGCCTCGCCACCGGACAAGGTGTCCGCACTGCGATCCAGCGACAGATAATCGAGGCCGACGTTGACCAGGAACTGCAGGCGCTCGCGGATTTCCTTGAGGATCTTGTCGGCAATCTCGCCACGCCGGCCGGTGAGCTTGAGCCCGCCAAAATAATCGGACGCATCGCCGATCGGCAGGTTGGTCACCGCCGGCAGGGTTTTCTCGCCGACCCACACGTGCCGCGCCTCACGCCGCAGGCGGGTGCCGCGGCAGTCCGGGCAGGCTTGGGTGCTGAGGAACTTGGCCAGCTCTTCACGTACCGACGCCGATTCGGTCTCGCGGTAGCGTCGCTCCAGGTTCGGCACGATGCCTTCGAACGGATGCGAGCGTTTGACGATATCCCCACGGTCGTTCAGGTATTTGAAGTCGACGTTTTGCGAGCCGCTGCCATGCAGGATGAATTTCTGCTGATCGGCAGGGAGTTCGTTGAACGGAACCTCAAGACTGAATTTGTAGTGGGAAGCCAGCGAGCCGAGCATCTGGAAGTAATAGACATTACGCCGATCCCAGCCACGAATCGCCCCTTCGGCCAGGGTCAGCTCGCCATTGACCAGGCGCTTGATGTCGAAGAACTGCTTGACCCCTAGACCATCGCAGGTCGGGCAAGCGCCGGCCGGGTTGTTGAAGGAGAACAGCTTGGGTTCCAGTTCGCTGATCGCGTGGCCGCAGATCGGGCAGGCGAAGCGTGCGGAGAAGATCATCTCTTCACCCGGTTCGTCATCCATCGGTGCCACCAGGGCGATGCCGTCTGCCAGCTTCAGCGCGGTCTCGAAGGATTCGGCCAGGCGTTGTTGCAGGTCGGCGCGAACCTTGAAGCGGTCGACCACGACATCGATGGAATGTTTTTTCTGCTTGTCGAGCTTGGGTGCTTCGTCCAGCTCGTAAAGCTTGCCGTTGATCCGGGCACGGACGAACCCTTGGGCGCGCAGTTCTTCGAAAACCGACAGGTGCTCGCCCTTGCGCTCGCGGATAACCGGAGCCAGCAGCATCAGCTTGCTGCCCTCCGGTTCGGCGAGGACCAGGTCGACCATCTGGCTGACGGTCTGCGCTTCCAGCGGGATGTCGTGATCCGGGCAGCGCGGAATACCCACGCGTGCATACAGCAGGCGCAGGTAGTCGTAGATTTCGGTAATGGTGCCGACCGTCGAACGCGGGTTGTGCGAGGTGGATTTCTGTTCGATGGAGATCGCCGGCGACAGGCCTTCGATGGTGTCGACGTCAGGCTTTTCCATCATCGACAGAAATTGCCGGGCATAGGCCGACAGCGATTCGACGTAGCGGCGCTGACCTTCGGCGTACAGGGTGTCGAAAGCCAGGGACGACTTGCCGGAGCCGGACAGGCCGGTGATGACAATCAGCTTGTCCCGTGGCAGGGTCAGGTCGATGTTCTTCAGGTTGTGGGTTCGAGCCCCACGAATCAGGATCTTGTCCAAGGTGGCCTCGCTCGGCGGGCGTCGAAAACGTAGGAGTATACGGCCAAATACTGGATGGATGCACACTATCAAACGAGAGGGTTACTGTCTTACATGAAGACTGTGTCAGCAATGCGCGTCAAAGCGTCGCGATATACCCTGCCAATCGATGGGACTGGTAGAATCGCCGCCGGTTCACATGAGGTTTTTCCATGCACGATCCCCACAGCGAGCGCATGAGTGGCGGTGAGACCCGCGCAGCAAGCGGTCTGGCCCTGGTGTTCGCCTTCCGTATGCTTGGCATGTTCATGGTGTTGCCGGTACTGGCGACCTATGGGATGGATCTGGCCGGGGCAACGCCGGCCCTGATTGGCTTGGCGATTGGCGCTTATGGCCTGACCCAGGCCATTTTCCAGATTCCGTTCGGATTCATTTCCGACCGCATCGGTCGACGCCCGGTGATTTACCTGGGGTTGATCGTCTTTGCCCTCGGTAGCCTGCTAGCAGCCAATGCCGATTCGATCTGGGGTGTGATCGCCGGGCGAATCCTGCAGGGCGCCGGGGCGATTTCGGCGGCGGTCATGGCCTTGCTGTCCGACCTGACCCGCGAGCAGCACCGGACCAAGGCCATGGCCATGATCGGCATGACCATCGGCCTGTCGTTTGCGGTGGCCATGGTGGTCGGTCCGCTGTTGACCCGTGCCTTCGGGCTGTCCGGGCTGTTCCTTGCCACCGGTGGCATGGCGCTCTTCGGCATTGTGATCGTGATGTTCATGGTGCCGCGCTCCACCCACCCGTTGCAGCATCGAGAGTCCGGTGTCGCGCGCCAGGCGCTGATCCCGACGCTCAAGCACCCGGACCTGCTGCGTCTGGACCTGGGCATTTTTGTGTTGCACGCGATGTTGATGTCCAGCTTCGTCGCCTTGCCGCTGGCACTGGTCGAGAAGGCCGGGCTGCCCAAGGAGCAGCACTGGTGGGTGTACCTGACTGCGCTGCTGATTTCTTTCTTCGCCATGATCCCGTTCATTATTTACGGCGAAAAGAAACGCAAAATGAAACGAGTTTTACTCGGTGCCGTCGTGACACTGATGCTCACCGAGCTATTCTTCTGGCAGTTCGGCGACAGCTTGCGGGCTCTGGTGATCGGTACAGTGGTGTTCTTCACCGCGTTCAATCTGCTGGAGGCTTCGTTGCCGTCGCTGATCAGCAAGGTTTCACCGGCAGGTGGCAAAGGCACGGCGATGGGGGTTTATTCCACCAGCCAGTTTCTCGGATCGGCACTGGGCGGGATACTCGGCGGCTGGTTGTTCCAGCACGGCGGTTTGTCGGTTGTGTTCCTCGGATGCGCCGGTCTGGCTGCCCTCTGGCTGGCCTTTGCTGTTACCATGCGTGAACCTCCCTACGTGACAAGCCTGCGCTTGCCGTTGTCGCCCGAGGCGATCCGCGAAGCGGGTCTGGTCGAGCGCCTGAAGGCTGTCGTAGGGGTAACAGATGCAGTGATAGTCGCTGATGAGGCGGCCATTTACATCAAATTGGACACCGAACTATTGGATCGCACCACCCTTGAAAGCCTGGTGAACAACCCGGCCGGGGCAGCGTGCGTAGCCTAGGAGAACGTTATGGCCCGTGGGGTTAACAAAGTCATATTGGTCGGCACTTGCGGCCAGGATCCCGAAGTTCGCTACTTGCCTAACGGTAATGCCGTGACCAACCTGAGTCTGGCGACCAGCGAACAGTGGACCGACAAGCAAACCGGTCAGAAAGTCGAAAAGACCGAATGGCACCGTGTTTCGATGTTCGGCAAGGTTGCGGAAATCGCCGGCGAATACCTGCGTAAAGGTTCGCAGGTGTACATCGAAGGCAAGCTGCAGACCCGCGAGTGGGAAAAAGACGGTATCAAGCGTTACACCACCGAAATCGTGGTCGACATGCAAGGCACCATGCAACTGCTGGGCGGCCGTCCACAGGGCGACCAGCAGGCTCAGGGCGGCGGTAACAACTACCAGCAATCCGCTCCGCGCCAGCAGGCTCCGCGTCCACAGCAGTCGGCACCGCAACAGTCGCGCCCGGCTCCACAGCAGGCTGCTCCTCAGCCGGCTCCGGATTTCGACAGCTTTGATGACGATATTCCGTTCTAAGCAGCTGTAAGCCCCCGAGCTACAAGCGGCAAGCTGAAAAACAAAACCCGCACTTCGGCCTGAAGTGCGGGTTTTTTATTCGTGGTGAAACGCCGTTGCTTCAGGCCGCGAGGTAGTCGGTGGTCGACACCACGCTGGCATACGCAAACGCCAGGGCCGCCATGAACGCCGCATGAACCTGCGCCGCCGGAACCGTCACGCCATTGAACTCCAGGTCGAGGGTGGCACAGGCGTCGTGGATCACGGTGACTTTATAGCCAAAGTCCGCCGCCGCACGGGTGATGCCGTCCACACACATGTGGCTCATGCTGCCCACGACCACCAGCTCCTTGATGCCTTGCTCGTCGAGGATCGACTTCAAGTCGGTTTCGCGGAACGAGTTGACGAAGTGCTTGAGTACCACCGGTTCGTCGGCGCGGTTGAGCACTTTCGGGTGCAGCTTCGCGCCTTCGGAGTCGGGGGTGAAGAACGGTGCGTCGTTGGAGGTGAATTCGTGGCGGATGTGCACCACTGAATCGCCGGCAGCGCGAAAGGCCTCGATCAGGCGGGCGGCGTTGTCTGCGGCGGCGTCAGCACCGACCAGCGGCCACTTGCCTTGGGGGAAGTAGTCGTTCTGGATATCGACTACGATGAGCGCTTGCTTGGCCATGACTGTTTCCTTGAAGTGTGTGTTGGTGTGGAATGCAGTATTGGCGCTGGCAGGCGGTCCGGGGATTGGCCGCACCGACAATAAGAGGGGGAAAACTGACAATGGACGCAGAAAGGGCAATCGCCGAACTCGGTGTGCTGATCTATCCCGGCGCGCAGATGGCGGCGGTGCATGGCTTGACGGACTTGTTCGGGGTGGCCAACCGGATCGCCGCCGAGCATCAGACTGCGCAGTTGCCGCTGCTGCGGGTCAGCCATTGGCAGGTCGAAGGTGATCAGCCGCCGGTGCGGGTCTTCGACAGCCATCCCGGCCCGGAGCGCGCCCTGGTGGCCGTGCTGATTCCGCCGTCGATCGGCGGTTTTTCCGAGGGCCAGGCGCCACAGGGATTGATCCGCTGGTTGCGCGAGCAACACGCCGGCGGCGCGACACTGGGCGGAGTTTGCGTGGGCTCGATCCTGTTGGCTGAAAGCGGTCTGCTCGACGGTCGCAGCGCCACCACCCACTGGACCTCGGCCAAAGCCTTCGCCGAACGTTATCCGGCGATCAGGCTCAAGGCCGATACGCCGATTGTCGATGACGGCGACCTGATTACCACTGCCGGGCTGATGGCCTGGTCCGAACTGGGTTTGCGCCTGGTCAACCGGCTGCTGGGACCGAGCATCGCCACCAATACCGCGCGTTTTCTGGTGGTGGAGCACAGCGACAGCGCCAGTGAGTGCGGCAGCAATTTTGCGCCGATCCTCAGTCACGGCGATGCGGTGATCCTCAAGGTGCAACACTGGCTGCAAAGCACCGGGGCGACCGATGTATCGCTGGCGGCGATGGCCGAAAAGGCAGGCCTTGAAGAACGCACCTTCCTGCGCCGATTCCGTGCGGCCACCGGGCTCAAGCCCACTGAGTATTGCCAGCATCTGCGAGTCGGCAAGGCCCGGGAAATGCTCGAATTCACCAACGGCACCATCGACCATATCGCTTGGACCGTGGGTTATCAGGACCCCGGGGCGTTTCGTGCGACATTCAAGAAAATCACCGGGCTGGCGCCGAGTGATTATCGGACGCGGTTCGGGGTGAGCCCTGGATCGGTTGCACGGTAGTTACATCACCTCGGCTCCCACAGGGTTGGGCTTGAGTCGTGCAAAATGCCGGAATCACTAAGGGCGTCGTGCAGAATAAAACAGGCCCCATGCCATCATCTCCTGTGCAAAGGGCTGATTTGAAATACGTTTCCCCTGAAGCCGCCTTGGCCTGATCCCTGCACCCCTTCAGCTACATTCATCAAGCGTCGATTGAAGGGGGATGCATGACCCCGACAAACCGCAAGAAACTGGTGGTCGCCCATTCGGTGATCGCCGATGCGCCACTGCACGAAGTCGAGACCAACCGTGCGCTGGCCCGCTGGCTGGCGCAGATACTGGGGCTCAAGTACGGCGGCAGTTACGACCCGCAACGGCACGGCGGGCGGGACCTCTACCTGCTGCCGACCCAGACCCTGGTGGGTGCTGCGGCTGCCCGGCGCCTGGGGGTCAAGGGGCCGGAGGATTTGTGGGGCGGTTATGTCGACCACGACTTCATCTGCACCAAAGCCATCAGTCATGGATTGCTCAATCACCATGCCCATGCACCGCAAGGCTGGGCACCCTTGTTTTCCGAGCGGGTGCGCAGCGTAGTACTCGACGGTCTCAGCGTGTTCTCACTCGCGGATGCGCGCCCGGCGGCGGAGCAATTGTTGCAGGCCGGGCCGATCCGCCTGAAGCCGATTCATGCCTGCGCCGGACGCGGTCAGGAAGTGATCAAAAGCCTCGACGAGTTCGATCAAGTGCTTGCCAGGCCAGAGGCTGGGGCCCTGTTCACCGAAGGCGTGGTGCTCGAGCAGGATCTGGACCAGGTGATCACCCACAGCGTCGGCCAGAGTTTTATCGGCGACAGGGTGCTCAGTTACTGCGGAGAGCAATACCTCACCGAAGACGCACAGGGCGAGTCGGTGTATGGCGGTTCCGATCTGCTGGTGGTGTCCGGTGACTACGACCAATTACTGAAACTGGATCTGCCGCAAGACGTGCGCCTGGCGATTCGTCAGGCACAAGTGTTCGACAACGCGGCCGATGAAGCCTATCCCGGCTTTTATGCCTCGCGGCGCAATTACGACATCGCCCAGGGCCTGGACAGCAACGGCCAGCCGCGCAGTGGTGTGCTGGAACAGTCCTGGCGCATGGGCGGTGCCAGCAGTGCCGAGGTAGCGGCCTTGCAGAGTTTCGTCAACGAACCGGGGATGTGCGCGATTCGTGTGTCTTCGGTGGAAACCTACATCGACCAGCCGCTGCCGGCAGACGCCATCGAGGTGTTCCGCGGGCCGGCGCACACCAGTGACTTTCTCCTCAAGTACGTAACGGTTGAATCCTATGACGGCTAGAAGCGAATCCATTCAGATCGACATCGACAACGAACAGATGAGCGGGACGTTTCTGAGCCCCAAATCGAAAGTCCCCGGCGTGCTCTTCGTGCACGGTTGGGGCGGCAGTCAGGAGCGGGACCTGGAACGCGCCAAGGGCATCGCCGGGTTGGGCTGCGTGTGCCTGACCTTCGACCTGCGCGGACACATCGGCGGCACCGGCATTCCATTGTCCCGGGTGACTCGCGAAGATAACCTGCGGGATCTGCTGGCAGCCTATGACCGCTTGCTCGCGCACCCGGCCCTCGATACGTCGGCGATTGCCGTGGTCGGCACCAGCTACGGGGGGTATCTGGCCGCGATCCTGACCTCGCTCAGGCCGGTACGCTGGCTGGCGCTGCGGGTGCCGGCGCTGTATCGCGATGAGCAATGGCACACGCCGAAACGCGATCTGGACAAGCTGGATCTGCATGATTACCGAAGCACCCTGGTGAGTGTCGACGGCAACCGCGCCTTGCATGCCTGTTCGCAATTTACCGGGGACGTCCTGCTGGTGCAGTCCGAGACCGACGACCACGTGCCCCACGCGACGATCATGAGCTACCGGGCGGCCTGCCAGCAGACGCACTCACTGACCCACCGTATCATCGACGGCGCCGATCACGCTTTGAGCGACCCGGTTTCACAGCAGGCGTACACTTCGATCCTCGTCGACTGGATTACCGAGATGGTGGTGGGGGAGCGGTTGAGCATTATTCAATCATCCTGATATTTGTGGTGTTCTTGCAGGCCCCTTCGCGGGCAAGCCCGCTCCCACAGGGTTTTGGGTTGTTCCCAAAAAATGTGTTCACCCTGGATCCTTGTGGGAGCGGGCTTGCCCGCGAAGGCGGACTAGAACACACCACAGATCACTTGGGTTTCCTGGTAATCCGCAATGACTTGGCCTTGGCTTCCACCAGCAGGTACATCACCAGGGCAATCAATAGCGGCACAATGAAATAAATCGCCCGATAGGCCAGCAGTCCCGCCACCAGGCTACCCCGCGAAACCTCGTGTTGCAGCAGCGCCACGAACACCGCCTCGAGCACGCCGAGCCCGGCCGGGATGTGCGTGATGACCCCGGCGATGGCGCTGATCAACAGCACACCCAGTACCAGTGGATAGTCCAGTTTGCTCGGCAGCAACGTGAAAATCACTGCCGCCATCAGCGACCAGTTCAGGGCGCCGAGGGCCAGTTGCAGCACCGCCATGTGCAGTGAGGGCAAGTCGATCTCCACGCCGCGAATCGCCCACTCCCGACGTTTGGCAAACCGGCATGCAGCCAGGTACCCGGCGCTCAGCAGCAGTAACAAAACCCCCACGCCTTGCAGTGCACTGCTGCTGAGTCTCCAGCCCGGCGGCATGCGTACCAGGCCGCTGCAGAACACGGCGCCGGCAATGACCATGTAGCCGAACCAGTTGGTCGCCAGGCTCAGGCCAAGGATTTTCGCGATGTTGCTCTTGCTGACCCCGAGCCGCGAATACAACCGGTAACGCATGGCGATGCCGCCGACCCAGGCGCTCAGGTTCAGGTTGAAGGCGTAGCTGATGATCCCCACGGGCAGGATCTGCTTCCATGTCAGATTCTGGCGAATGTAGGTGCGGCCGATAAGGTCGAAGCAGGCGTACACCAGAAAACTCACCAGGGTCAGCGCCGAGGCAATGATCAGCGTGCGTACCTTGAAATCGGCCAGGTTGTCGAACACTTCGTTCCATTCGATACGCTGGGCGAGCATCGTGAACAGCACGATCAGCATCAGGAAAAACAGCATCGTCAGCGGTCGTTTCCAGCGCTTGAAGTGCGACTTGCCAGCGCTTCTGGCGTGAGTTGCCGTGTGGGTCTCAGCGCGGTTCATGGTCAGCGCTCTCGGTCGGAGGGGGGACAGGTTTCAGGCGAGGTTTATGCGCCGGCAACCAACCGGCCCACGCCGGGAAATGCCGCAGGAAGTGAAACACCAGAAAACCGATGGTCATGTGCCAGACACGTCCGCGTGGCGCGATGTCGGGAGACATGACCTTGCAGTGGTGGTCGCTGAGGTCTTCCAGGCGATCGAACAGATGACGATTGAAGGCTTGGTCGCGGATCAGCACGTTGGCTTCCAGATTCATCGACAGGCTCAACGGGTCGAGGTTGCTGGAGCCGACGGTGCTCCAGTCTTCGTCCACCAACGCGACTTTGCCGTGCAGCGGGCGGTCGCAATACTCGTAGATCTTCACCCCGGACCTGAGCAGGTAGTCGTAGGTCATGCGCGCTGCGAGCCTGGCCACCAGCATGTCTGGCTGCCCTTGCAGGATCAGCCGTACATCCACGCCTCGACGGGCCGCGTTACGGATCTCGCGCAGCAGGCGGAAACCGGGAAAGAAGTAGGCGTTGGCGATCACCACCCGCCGTTGTGCCTGGCGCAACACCTGGCGGTAAACCTCTTCGATGTCGGACGGGTGTTCTCCGTTGTCGCGATACACCAGCCGCACCTGGCCATCGTGATCGCTCAAGGCCAGTTCCGAACGCCGCATCCGGCGCCTTTGCCACCAGTATCTGGCCCGCACCGGGCGACCGCATTGCAGCAGGGCGAAGTGATGGATGTCGGCCACCGCCGGGCCTTGCACCTCCACGGAATAGTCCTGTTTGGCCTCGGGGCCGAAGTCGGCCAGATGATCGGCGGAAAAATTGATCCCGCCGATGAAGGCGATGCTGCCGTCCACCACCACTATCTTGCGGTGCAGACGCCGGAACCAGTTGGTGCGGATGCCCAGGCGTTTCGGTGCCGGGTCGAACATTTGCAGGTGCACGCCGGCCGCGGTCAGGGCGCTGAGGAACCCCGCACTCAGTTCGCCGCAACCAAACCCGTCGAGACTGACGGTGGTGCGCACGCCGCGCTGAGCGGCTTCGATCAGAATCTGTTGCAGCTCATTGCCAACCTTGTCCTCGAACACAATGAACGTTTCCAGCAGGATTTCACTTTGCGCCCGACGCAGGGCTGCAAATACCCGGGGGAAAAACGCTTCGCCGTTTTCCAGCAACTCGACGCGATTGCTGCCTTGCCAGCCGTATTCGACATCGACCGCTGCCGGTTCGCGGATCGGCGGGGCGGGGATGTCTTGCAACGTGGTTTTTTCCATCGACTGGCTGCTCATAGCTCGATCTCCACCGACAGCGGGGCGTGGTCGGAAAGGTGCGACCAGGGCCGGGTGGTCAGCACTTGCGGATGGCTGGCCTTGAGGTTGCGCACGTAGATGCGGTCCAGGCGCAATGTCGGCAAGCGCGCGGGGAAACTGCGCGCCGGTTTGCCATGGTGCGCGGCGAAGACTTCGCGCAAACCGCTTGGCTTGAGCAATGCATCGGCGCGCTGGCGCCAGTCGTTGAAATCCCCGGCGACGATCACTGGGGCGTCGACCGGCAGGGCGTCCAGGCGCTGGGCAAGCAATTTCAGTTGCGCCGTGCGGTGGCTTTCGCGCAGCCCCAGGTGCACGCAAATGGCATGCACTTCCCGGCCGTCGTCGGGCATGCGCAGCACACAATGCAGGAGCCCGCGGTTCTCGTGACCGCCGATGGACACGTCGAGGTTGTCGTGGCGGATGATCTGGAATTTCGACAGCAGCGCATTGCCGTGATCGCCCGCCGGATACACCGCATTGCGTCCATAGGCGAACTGCGGCCACAGGGTGTCGGCGAGGAACTCGTATTGCGGCATCGTCGGCCAGTTGGTGTAGCGCTTGGGGTGCTGTTCGTGGGTGCCGTGGACTTCCTGCAAAAACACCACATCGGCAGACACACTGCGCACCGCTTCACGCAGTTCCGGCAGGATGAAACGCCGGTTGAGTGCGGTGAAACCTTTATGGGTATTGACCGTCAGCACCTTGAAACGACAAGTGACGGACGGCCCCTGTACCTGCATGTCGGTTGCGTTTGAGTGTGCGGGAATATCGGTGTGATTCGCTGTCATGTCGCCTCCCGCCTGACGGCCCCTGTTTTTGGATGACTCCGGGGCGGCGGCGAAAGTTTCGATGGGGCTACGGACGGTACACAGTCTTGAACTCACATCCATCCAATGTGGGAGCGGCGGTGCGGCGATCCGACTTGCTCGCGAAAGGGGCGTATCAGTCACATCAATGCTGGATGTGCCGACGCCTTCGCGAGCAAGCCCGCTCCCACAGGGTGTATCAGTGGCCGGTGATAACGCGGGCAGAACCCTCGGCCTGTTCGGCGAACACCGGGCCGAGGCGGTCAAGGCGTCCACTCCACGCGGTCAATGCCAGCGCCAGCAACACCACCAGGCCGCCGATCCATGCGGTGTGAATCAACCCCATGTGGGCGACGATCAGGCCGCCGCCCCACGCGCCGCCGGCAATGCCGAGGTTGAACGCCGCGATGTTCAGGCCGGATGCTACGTCCACGGCCTGCGGAGTGTGATGTTCGGCCTGGCGCACCACGTACACCTGCAATCCCGGCACGTTGCCGAATGCCACGGCGCCCCAGACCAGCACGGTGACCAGCGCGAGCCAAGGATTGCCGGCAGTGAAGGTCAGCACGAACAACACGGCGGCGAGCAGGGCAAAAATGATTTTCAGGGCGCTGATCGGGCCGTGTTTGTCCGCCAGCTTGCCGCCCCAGATGTTGCCGACGGCCACGGAGATGCCGTAGACCAGCAATACCAGGCTGACGGTGCTGGCGCTGAAACCGGAGAGGTCCTGGAGAATCGGGGCGAGGAAGGTAAAGGCGATGAACGAGCCGCCGTAGCCGACGGCCGTCATGGCATACACCAGCAACAGGCGCGGTTGCTTGAGCACCTGCAATTGTTGCAACAACGACGCGGGTTTGCTGTGGGCGATGTTGTTCGGCACGTAAATCAGGCTGCCAACGAAGGCGATGACACCCAATGCCGAAACAGCGAGGAAGGTTTCACGCCAGCCGAAATGCTGGCCGATGAATGTCCCCAGTGGCACGCCGGTGACCAGCGCCACGGTCAGGCCGGTGAACATGATGGCAATCGCGCTGGCGGCTTTTTCCTTCGGCACTAGACTGGTGGCGATGGTCGAGCCGATCGAGAAAAACACCCCGTGGGCCAGGCCGGTGACGATCCGCGCGAGGATCAACGACTCGTAGCTCGGTGCTTGCCACGCCAGCAGATTGCCGAGGGTGAACAGCACCATCAGCGATAACAGCAGCAACTTGCGTGGAACCTTGCCGGTGAGGGCGGTCAGCACCGGGGCGCCGACGGCAACGCCAAGGGCATACAGGCTGACCAGCAGGCCGGCGGATGGCAGGCTGACCCCGAGGTCGGCACCAATGGTGGGTAACAGGCCAACGATGACGAACTCGGTCGTCCCGATGGCAAAGGCGCTGAGGGTCAGCGCGAGCAAGGCAATGGGCATTTCTGCAACTCCGGAGATTGATTCGATGGAGCGCAGTGTCGGGGTTCGGGTTGTGCGGAAAAATACAGGGACGGACATTTGATATTTGCCTTGGACGCAAAGATCGCGAGCGCGAGTGCTAGTCTGTGCCACAGGAAGGCATCGTCGTCCTGCTATCTGCGGGCAATAGCCGAACTTGCCCGGCATTTCTCGATCAGTTCCTTACCGACACAGCCAAAGGAGCGGGTGCTTTGATCAGGCTCAAGACCGCGATACTGCTGGGGGCGTTGCTGTTTCTGGGCAGCGAGCATCTGTAAGCCGCCGCGATACCGGGGCTGCCGGCCACCGCG
>NZ_JBGLYV010000004.1:0-134321 GCF_047304225.1 Pseudomonas sp. Pseusp3
GGGGCGTGGTCCTACGTGGGTTACACCACGGGCCGGACCGGGTTGCTCGCCGTTGCCCCGCAGACCGCGCGGGGGGGGGGGGGCGGGGCCCGGGCGCGGGCTGGTCGGGCGCCGACAGCCGATTACGCGGCCATGTGGAGCAGCATCTACAGCGCGGCCGGCCCGCAACTCAGTTCCTATAACGTACGCATGCCGCCAGTGGCCGGCCAACCAGCGACCGTTTACTTCCTGTTGAAAACCTCGCCCCACGACCGTGCGCTGAACCAGATCACCCTCGATCCGGCCAGCGGCGTGGTCAAACGGGTTGACCGCTACAGCGACAAGAGTCTCAAGGCGCAACTGCTGACCAGCATTTATGCGCTGCACGTCGGCAGTTACTTCGGCATCGTCGGGCGCATCATCCTGACTCTCACCGCGCTGACCATGCCGCTGTTCTTCGTCACCGGCTGGTTGCTGTACCTGGATCGTCGCCGCAAGAAACGCCAGATCAAGGATGCTCGCCAAGGCCTTGTACAACCGGGCAACGATGCATCTGCCTGGCTGATCGGTTTCGCCAGCCAGAGCGGGTTTGCCGAGCAACTGGCCTGGCAGACCGCCGGGCAATTGCAGGCCGCAGGCTTACCCGTGAAGGTGCAGCCGCTGGCGGACGTCAGCGAGCAGGACTTGCAGGGCTCGAACAACGCTCTGTTCGTCGTCAGTACCTTCGGTGACGGTGAAGCGCCGGACAGCGCCAGGGGCTTCGAACGCAAGGTACTGGGTCGCACGCCGAGCCTGGAACGCCTGAACTACGCGGTCCTCGGCCTCGGCGACCGGCAGTATCAACACTTCTGCGGATTCGCCAAGCGCCTGCACACCTGGCTCGGCGAACACGGCGGCAAGACCTTGTTCGCCCCGGTGGAAGTCGATGGCGGCGATCCTTACGCCTTGCGCCACTGGCAACAGCAACTGGGGCTGCTGACCGGCCACGCGCCCGTCGACGCCTGGCAAGCACCCAGCTACGACAACTGGACCCTGGCCCGTCGTGAACTGCTGAACCCGGACAGCAGCGGATCCCCTGTGTACTTGCTGGGCCTCAGCGCGCCAAGCACCAGCAGTTGGCTGGCCGGTGATCTGGTGGAAGTGCTGCCGCGCAATTGCCCGTGGGTCATCGAGCATTTCCTCGATGGTCTGGGGATTCACGGTGAGACCAAGGTGCAGCTCAACGGCCTGGAGGAAACCCTCGAACAGGCCCTGGCCAGCCGCCAATTGCCGGAGAACCGCGCCCATCTGGTCGGCCTGCACGCGCAGGCGCTGGCAGAGGCCCTGGTGCCGCTGGCCATGCGCGAGTACTCCATTGCGTCGATCCCGGCCGATGGCATGCTCGAACTGATCGTGCGCCAGGAAGTGCATGCCGATGGCAACCTCGGCGTCGGCTCCGGCTGGTTGACCGAACACGCACCCGTGGGCAGTTCCATCAGCCTGCGCGTGCGACGCAACAGTGGTTTCCATCTGCCGGCCCGACCGGTGCCGATGATCCTGCTGGGTAATGGCACTGGGCTGGCCGGGTTGCGCAGCCTGCTCAAGGCGCGGATTGCCGAGGGTCAGCAACGTCACTGGCTGCTGTTTGGCGAGCGCAATCGCGAGCACGACTACCTGTGCAGAACGGAGCTGGAGGAGTGGCTGATCAATGGTGATCTGGAGCGCCTCGACCTGGCGTTTTCCCGCGACCAGGCAGAGAAGGTTTACGTGCAGGATCGGCTGCGAGAGTCCGCTGAAGAGTTGAAAAAGTGGCTGGCCGAGGGTGCGGTGATTTTTATTTGCGGCAGCTTGCAGGGCATGGCAAGCGGAGTGGATCAGGTGCTCAAGGAAGTCCTCGGAGCAGCACAGGTAGAAAAGCTGATCGAACAAAACCGATATCGGCGCGACGTCTACTGACATGCAGCCGGATCTCGTCCGGCTGGATCCACGCTTTGCTCATGAATCTTCTACAGCATATTTACCCTTGTAACGTATGAAGTCTGACCAGTCCTGCAACCTGTCCATTCGCAGTTGCAGTGGGGTCAGCAGGCTGGCCACCAGATTCAGCGTCAGTAGCAGAGTCGAATACGTTGACGAAGCCGTGATCAGGGCAAGCCTGTCAATCATCACGCTCAACAACTGCTCAATCCTGTTCAGGAAATGGCCAAAGTTGAAAAGTGCGGAACAAGCGCGAGCGTAGACCTGGGTCAACCGATACAACTCCAGTGTTAGCGGTTCAGGGTCTCCTCGGTAGGGTGTCCTGAAATCGAAGGGGGAAGTCCCGGAACCTGAAGGAGGCTTTTCTGGCGAAAATCCATAGGTTTCTATCTTCTGCTTTCTTGCCGCAAGGATCCGGAAGAACATTGGGTGGACCTCTCGCTCCATTGAGTTGACATTGAAACTGTACCGTTCAATGTTTTTCAGGGCGACGCTGCACTGCTCAACGAGAAAGGACATGACTCCGGAAACCTTGTACATGCTACAGACCACAAGGTTCGGCGCATGGAAATCGAACAGATCGCATCCCAGCGTATCAACAGCCACCCGTCGGTAGCGGGGCACGTTCGGCCTTGCCTCAAGAAATACCTGCCGAAGGTTGTGGACCTGATTGACGCAGAGGAGCACTTGCGTGCGTATACCCTTCACGTCGTCCTCGTCCACCAAGGACCAAAATCTGGTGCGATTGCTCTCAGCCTCTTCGCTCAAGCCCTGTGCATAGGCGCCCAACACCTTTGAGGTTGCCGGGGTGGAGTGCATGATGAAATCCTTGTGAAGCACCTCGCTCAAAAATAATTCGTAGGCGCGTAACGAAATAAAGTCATCTTCCTGAAAAAATATGAAATCCCTGTTCTCTTCGTTCATACCCGCCTCCTGCAGATAGTCACTCCCATGCTAAACAACCATTGAAAAGCCGTGCATCGAGAGACTCGACGCACGACCGATCAAGCACGGTATGAAAAACAATACTTATAAATACGAAAGCTGATTCAGGTAATCGACAAAACCATTGGCGCTAACGATGAAGTCTGAAACCTGCTTGTTCAAAGGGGAGGAAGAATCAGACTTCATCGAGCTCAAGAAACGGGCCACTGTCTCATCGATCTCCGCGAACGCCGCCACGTAGAGTTTGCGTTGCTCATGCATCTGAGAAAAAACCTCAATCAGCTTGATCTTGTCCGCAGTGATCCGCACGGCGAGTCCCTCAGCCATAATTTGCGCCTGCACTTCCAGGGTCTTGTCTCGAAGTACCTGGTTCTGCTTTACCATCAAGACAAAGGAAACATCCCTTACTGCGCCCTGCAGATCCTGTTTCACTTTTTCGATCGCCGCCAGCACCAGATCAATCTGAGATGGCTTGGCACCAAGTTTTTTGACCGCCTCGACATTCAGCTCGACATTCTTTGCAACACCGGAAATGCCGAGTTTATTGAGCTCCTCTACGGCCTCGTTGATGACTCCACGCTTTTTTTCAAGATCTGTCAGGCTGGAATTCAAACGCTCCAGCACCGCATCATGTGCTGACACGTCAGCCATCAGCGAGGTTTTGAATCCCTGCATGGCCGTCTCGTCATAACCGACATTGAACCGTTTCAGGCTCTCTCCCAAGGAGATGGACATCTCGCTGACGGCCGTCTGTGCCTCCCGCAAAAGCGTCGTCTGCTCGTCATGAATTTCGTCGATTTCATCGGCGCCCTCCCTCAACTCTTCATCGAGCGACAGCAACTGTTGTAGCGTGCTCTTAAGTGAAAGCTCGGTTTTCAGTGCCTTCTCTTGAGCCTCCCTGGAACCATTCGCGACGTTAACCGGTAACGCCTGAAATTTTTCACTCAAGTCCGGAAGATAATCCGTTTTCATGAACAGCAGCTTTGCTTCCACCGCACGGTTACGCAGTTCCGAACTGCTGCCCTGAAGGTTTTGGACTTTCACTGCAGGATAACTATCGCTTTGCATCAGAGACCTCATTGGTTTTCTTCCTTGAACACCGTATTCCAGCATGTATTGCTGTTCCGCCTCGTGGAACAATTCAACAAGCGCATCGGCGCTTTTTTCGATTTTTACCCAAGGCGCCGCCACCAAACGAAACTGAGTGATGAATGCCTGCAAACGGACGCCGTCTTCGATCTTCAATACCGCTTTTTCGGAGCTCTCGATGTAGGCATGGAGCACATTCCAGGTATGCACCACGTTGTTTGTCGCCACTTCAGCATCCAGAGCAACGGTCTGCATATTCTGCATGTCACCCCTGATCCGTGCGATCGATCCCAGGACCTTGGACTTGCTCTCGAGGCTCTTGATGGCCGCTTCCTGAGCACGGCTGAGATCATTGCGTCGAGATCGGACCCCTTCAGCTTCAACACCGGTATAGATGGCAACGCCCAAACCTATAATCGAGAAACTGCTGACCGAGGAAAGCGACTTTTGAACCAGCGCTTTGTACTCTTTATGCAACTCATCAATCTGATTGGCACGCTCCTTGATCTCGTCATTCAAAATCTCGATGTCTGATGCGAATGTATTATTCTCGAGTGCCAGCGACAGTAACTTGATAGTTGGAATGACATCGTTAGTCAGTTGCCGACTAAAATGGTCGAGATCGGATTTTATTTGAGCGGCAGTGCGCAGATGCTCCTTGACCTGCTCGAAGATCTGATCCAGCACATCCCCCAGATCCGGGATGGTGTCCGCTTCCAACGCAAGATCCGGGAACGGCTTGCCTTCTTTCACTTCCCACTCGCGCAATTCCGCATAGTTGGTAATCTTGTGTGTGCCCAGCGCCTTCGCCGCCTTGACGTCAGCGAAAATTTCCTCGACCGAAGTAAGGTATACACCCATGCTCGAACCGAACAGTTTCAAATGGGTCCCCGTCAGCATGATCCGCGAGCGCAGGGGCGACCATAGACTGGCGTGGGCATTAACCTTGGTAAAAGACATGAGAAAGTCTTTTTTTGTGAAACCCATGCCCCCTTCTTCGTCGCCAAAGTTCAGGTAAGTCGCAAGCGCTCGCTCATTGGTGGGAAGTGCCAGCCCGGTGGCTTCGTATTTTCGCAGGGAAATGATTTGGTCTTTGGTCAGTATCAAGCCGTTGGCGCGAGTGACTTCATTCGCAGCCCCAGTCGACAAAGACACCAGTGACTGGGGAACAGCAACTGCAAGAGTTGCAACTTCATCGTAGTTTTTGCCTTCCAGACTTTTTTCCCACAATGCAGCGGACATAGCGATTCCTTTCTAAAATTTTCAACTTGTCACCAAACCATTCAACTTAATTAGTTTGGCCATCCGCCCTGTGGCGTTGAAAAAAAGTAAGCCGCCCACCTATATTGATCAAGTGACCAAATATATGAAAATGTGATAATTACAACCCCAGGAGAAAACTTCAGCAGAATATTAAACCACGCGACTCGCGGGGGCCGCTAAAACTGCCAGTCAACACATACACCCAATACTCTGCCGTTTGCACCCACGCCCAATAAAAGAAAAGAATGCAGCAACTTCCAGCATCAGGTTTTTTCTCGAAAGTTATTTTCCAGGCAACGAGCAACTGCAGGATCACAGGGAGCCAGTTTTTGCTCGAATACCGCCACGCCATCCAGATCGCGCAACACCACACTCATCTCCCCGCTCTGCCCGTCGATATTCACCTCGCCAAAAAACTGAAACCCGGCAAACGGCGAGACGTTCTGCGTCGGCGGTGCCTTCTGAAACACCACGTGCGGGCCAAAGGTCTTGTCCAGTGGATTGGGCCCAAAACTCCCGGCATTCAACGGCCCCGCGACAAACTCCCAGAACGGTTCGAAATCCTGAAACGCCGCGCGCTCAGGGTGGTAGTGATGCGCGGCGCAGTAATGCACGTCCGCGGTAAGGAAGACGAAATTGTGAACCTGTCGCGCCCGCAGAAAGCCGAGCAATTCGGCGATTTCCAGTTCACGTCCCTGGGCCGGGCCGGGATCACCGTTGGCCACCGCTTCCCACCGCGTGACACCTGGGCTGACTTCGCCGTCGGGTACGCCGAGGCCGATAGGCATGTCGGCGGCGATCACTTTCCATTGCGCGTTCGAGGCCTGCATTTCGCGCTTGAGCCAGTCCAGTTGCTCACGACCGAGGAACGGCTTGGCCTCGCCCAGATTGTCATCATTGGCCCCGCGATAACTGCGCATGTCCAGCACGAACACATCGAGCAACGGCCCGTAACCGAGCTTGCGATAGATCCGCCCGCCGCCATCGGCGCTCTGCAAGCGCATCGGCGCGTATTCGAGCCAGGCCTGGCGTGCGCGATCCACCAGGCTGTGGATATCCTTGCTCTGGTAGCGCGCATCCAGCTGCTTGCCGGGCGACCAGTTGTTCACCACTTCGTGGTCGTCCCACTGCCAGATCTGCGGCACTTCGGCGTTGAAACGGCGGATGTTTTCGTCCATCAGGTTGTAGCGGTAATTGCCACGGTACTCATCGAGGGTCTCGGCGACTTTGCTCTTGGCCTCGGTGGTGATGTTGCGCCATACCCGGCCACCTTCCGTGGTGAGCTGCGCCGGGATCGGGCTGTCGGCGTAAATGGTGTCGCCGCTGTGGATAAAGAAATCCGGCAGACGTCGACGCATCGCCTCGTAGATGCGCATGCCGCCAATGTCCGGGTTGATGCCGAAGCCCTGGCCGACGGTGTCGCCGCTCCAGACAAAACGCAGGTCGCGCCGGGTCTGCGGCACGCTGCGCAAGTGACCGAACCAGGGTTCGCTGGCAACGCCACTCTGGGCGTCTTCAAACTGCACTCGATAGAAAATCGCCTGGCCGGCAGGCAGCCCGGTGAGTTCGACCCGGGCAGTGAAATCGCTGCGCGCATCGGCCAGGGGCGAGACGAATCGCCGCGGGTTGGGAAACAGGCTGCGGGTGTCCCACTCCACCACCATCCGTGCGGGACGATCGCAGCGGCTCCAGACGATCGCCCGGTCGCCCAGCAGGTCACCGGACTGCACTCCGTCGGTGAGCTGCGGCCGGTCCTTGACCGAAGCGATCACCGCCGGCGCCAGCCCTGGCAACAGCAATCCGGCGCCGACCGCTTGCATGACACGACGGCGCCCCAGGTTGAAATCGCTCATGGTGTTCTCCTTGAAAAAGGAAAAACTTAAGCATGGCTGGATGAAGCCGGCATGACATCCCCACCTTATAGGAGCGAGCCCGCTCGCGAAAAACCAATAGGCGCCGCTGGGCATCTGGTTTGACGCGTTATCGTTCGCGACCATCGCGAGCGAGCTCGCTCCTACAGGGGACAGGTGTCAGGCGGTGACGGGTTCTACCGCCAACTCCACCACCTCTGGTCGTTTCACCAGCGCATACGCCACCGCCGTCAACAGGCTCCCCGCCACAATCGCCAGCAGATAAAGCAGCGCATGATTGATCGCATTCGGGATCGCCAGCACAAACAACCCTCCATGGGGCGCCATCAATTTGCAGCCGAAATACATCGACAACGCACCGGTCAGCGCACCACCGGCGATGCTCGCCGGAATCACCCGCAACGGATCTTTCGCGGCAAACGGAATCGCCCCTTCGGAGATGAAGCACAGCCCCAGCACCAGCGCCGCCTTGCCGGCTTCGCGCTCAGTCTGCGCAAACTTGCGCCGCGCAATGAACGTGGCGATACCCAGGCCAATCGGCGGCACCATGCCCGCGGCCATGGTCGCCGCCATCGGCGCGTAACTCTGCGACGCCAGCAACCCGACCGAGAACGCATAGGCCGCCTTGTTGATCGGCCCGCCGAGGTCGACGCACATCATGCCGCCCAGCAACACACCCAGCAGAATCGCGTTGGTGGTGCCCATGCTGTCGAGAAAATGCGTGAGCCCGGAAAGCATCCCGGCCACCGGTTTGCCGACCACGTAGATCATCACCAGACCAGTGAACAGGCTCGCCAGCAACGGGATGATCAGGATCGGCTTCAGCGCCTCGAGGCTTTGCGGCAAACGCGCATAACGGTTGATCGCCTTGGCCGCATAGCCGGCGAGGAAACCGGCAATGATCCCGCCGATGAAACCGGCGCCCAGGGTGCTCGCCAGCAGACCGCCGATCATCCCCGGCGCGAGGCCCGGGCGGTCGGCGATGGAATAGGCGATATAGCCTGCCAGCAGCGGCACCATCAGCTTGAATGCGCTGTCGCCACCGATCTGCATCAACGCCGCCGCCAGAGTGCCCTGCTCCTTGAAGGCGGTGATGCCGAACACGAACGACAAGGCGATCATCAGGCCGCCGGCCACCACCATCGGCAACATGAACGACACGCCAGTCAGCAGGTGTTTGTAGATACCCGTCTTTTCCTGTTTGGCCGTTGTTTTGGCAGCGTTCCCAGCGCTTTCCTGCTGGCCTTCGGCCAAGGCCTTTTTCAAGGTCGCTTCCGCTTGCTTGAGGGCAATACCGGTGCCACAGCGATAGATTTTCTTGCCGGCGAAACGCTCGGTGGCGACTTCGATATCGGCCGCCAGCAGCACCACATCGGCCTCGGCAATCGCTTGCGCGCTCAATGGATTGCGCGCGCCGACCGAGCCCTGGGTTTCCACCTGCAGGTCATAGCCCAGGCGCTTGGCCGCTTGCTGCAAGGCCTCGGCGGCCATGAACGTGTGGGCTACGCCCGTCGGGCACGCGGTGACGGCCACCAGCCGCGGTGTGTCCCGGGCAACCGCCACAGGTTCGACGACGGCTTCTTCAGCTGCGTAAACCTGAGCGTCCTGCGCACCACGCCGCAGTACGGCTTCCACGTCTTGCAGGGCTTGGGCCGGAGTGCTCTGGAACAGGCGCTTGCCGACAAACCGCGACATATCCACGGGTGCACTGGTCACCAGCAGCACCCACTCGGCCGCGTCGAGGGTGGCCGCCGACAGTTGCTTTTCAGGATGCGCGGCATCGGCGATTTCGACACTGGTGCTCCAGCCCTGGCGCTGGGCCGCGGCATCGAGCAACCGGGCACACAGCACACTGGTGACCATGCCGTTCGGGCAGGCCGTAACGATGGCTAACTTCATGACAAACCCTCTTATTGTTCTGTCAGGGGACGCACGCGCACACCCTGTTCAAGCTGCGCCAGTTGCGCTGCATCGCCAATGCCGAAACCGATCTGGGTCACTGCCATCGCGGCAATCGCCGTGGCGGTGCGCAAGGTTTGCTCCGGCGTATCGGCACTGAGCAAACCGTGGAGCATCCCCGCCAGCAACGAATCACCCGCGCCCACCGTGCTGGCGACGCTGACCCTGGGTGGCGTGGCATGCAGTGCCGAGCCAACGCTGAACCAGTTCACGCCTTCGGCACCATGGGAAATCACCACATGCTCGATGCCCTGGGCGTGCAAGCGATCCGCCGCTTCGGCCTGGGCACGGACCGACACGACCTCGCAGTCCAGCACCTCGGCCAGCTCGTCGGTGTTGGGTTTGATCAGCCACGGCCCCGCTTTCAGCGCTGCACGCAACGCCTCGCCGCTGGTATCGAGGGCGACGTTCAGGCCCAGGTTCTTCAAGCGCACAATCAACGCCTGCAACCACTGTGCGCTGATGCCCAACGGCAAACTGCCAGCAACCACCACCGCATCGTGCCCCGGTGCGATCTGCTCCAGTCGATCCAGCAAGGCCTGCTGCGCCACCTCGCTGACCTGCGGTCCCGGCCCATTGATGTCAGTGATGCGGCCGTCGCTTTCCGCCAGCTTGATGTTGCTGCGGGTCTCGCCCGGCACGCGGATGAAGGCATCGACAAAACCGCGCCTGGCGAACAGCGTTTCAAACGCTTGCAGATTGTCCTCGCCGAGAAAGCCACTGACGGTCACCTGATGCCCGAGGTCCGCCAGCACTTGCGCCACGTTGACGCCTTTGCCGGCAGCGTGGGTGTGCATCACATCGCTGCGGTTGACCTGGCCGGCTTCAAGGCGCGGCAACTGGACGGTCAGGTCCAGCGCAGGGTTGAGGGTCAGGGTGAGAATCCGGGCCATTACAGGGCCTCCACTAGTGCACGCACTTCATTGGCGCTGCCCACGGCCAGGGCCTGTCGGGCAAGGGTTTGAGTCTGAGTGAAGCCCAGTTCGCGAATTCGCGCCTTGACCTCGGCAATGCTGCGCGCCCCGACGCTGAGTTCGTCCACGCCGAGGCCGACCAGTACCGGCACCGCCAGTGGGTCGGCAGCCAGCTCACCGCACACACCGACCCATTTACCGTGAGCATGGGCCGCGCGCACGGTGATGTCGATCAGTTGCAGCACCGCCGGATGCAAGCCGTCGGCCTGGGCCGAAAGCGTCGGATGGCCACGGTCGATGGCCAGGGTGTATTGGGTCAGGTCGTTGGTGCCGACGCTGAAGAAGTCGACCTCCTTGGCCAGCACCGGCGCCAGCAATGCCGCCGACGGCACTTCGATCATGATCCCCAGTTGCAGGTCGGCAACCGGAATTTCCAGACGCAGGCGTTCGGTCATGTCACGGGCCTGGCGCCACTCGTCAACGCTGCCCACCATCGGGAACATGATCCGCAGCGGCCGGTTGTCGGCCGCCCGCAGCAAGGCGCGCAATTGCGCTTCCATGATCTGCGGACGCTGCAAGGTCAGGCGGATACCGCGCACGCCGAGAAACGGGTTTTCTTCCTTCGCGATCGGCCAGTACGGCAGCGGTTTGTCGCCGCCGACATCAAGGGTGCGCACCACCAGCGGCCGCCCCGCCAGACCGTCGAGAACGCGACGGTACTCGGTTTCCTGGGTTGCCTCGTCGGGCGCTTGCGGGTGGGCCATGAAGATCAGTTCGGTGCGCAACAGACCAACGCCTTCGGCGCCCTGCTCCACCGCGCCCGCCACGCCGGCGCTTTCACCGAGGTTGGCGAACACTTCGACGGCGTGGCCATCGCTGGTCAATGCCGGCTGGTGACGCTGCTCGGCGGCTGCCTTCAAGCGCTGCTCACGGGTATCGCGTTCGGCCGTGGCGCGCTGCAAGGTCGCTGCGTCAGCGTCCACATGCAGACGACCACGCTGGCCATCGAGCAACAACGGCGTACCCGGTGCCAGCAGCAACACGCCGGGGCCGGCGCCGACCAGTGCCGGGATGCCCAGCGCCCGGGCAACAATCGCACTGTGCGCCGTAGCGCCACCCCGGGCGGTGAGAATCCCCGCCACGCGAGCCGGATCGAGACGCGCGACGTCGGAAGGTCCGACCTCGTCCATCACCAGAATGTACGGTTGATCCGGTTCGTTCGGGGTTTCGATGCCACTGAGCTGCATCAACACCCGACGCCCGATGTCGCGCAAGTCGGCCGCGCGCTCGGCGAGCAAGGCATCCTGCAAGGCTTCCTGCTGTCGGGCCGCCGCTTCAATCACAGCCATCCATGCCGCCTCGGCGCTTTCGCCCTGCTTGAGGCGCGTATCGACTTCATCAGTCAGTTCCGGGTCGTCGAGCATCTCTTGGTGGGTGATGAAGATTTCGCGAATGGCTTTGCTTTTGCTGCGCTCGATCAAACCCTGGATGTCACGGCGTACCTGCGCCAGGCTGTGCTGCAGACGTTCACGCTCGATGGCGGCGGACTCACCGCGCAACGGGTAGTCGATGGTTTGCAGCACATGAATATGGGCCGGCCCGATGGCGATCCCCGGCGCGGCGGCAATCGCCTGGACCACGCTGCCCGACATCGGGGCGAGGACTACTTCGACCATTTCGGCAACGACCTCGCGCACCTGGCTTACCGGTGGCAGCGGCTCGACTTCCTCACCGAGCCCTTCTTCGATGGCGGCCAACAAGGCCGGCAACACATCGGCGGCGATGACTGGCTCGGCGATGAACTCCAGGACCTGTCCCCGACGGGCGCCGAGGCTGAGCAACTTGCTCAAGCTCTTTACCGACACCGCGCTGTCGTGGCCATCGACGATCCGCACGCGGATGTCTCCTTCAAAACTCTTTGCCAGTTGCGCGAGGATTTTCGCCGGCCGCGCATGCAAACCGTGGGCATTGGCCAATGCAATTCGCGCGCTGGGCCAGTCGGCGGGCACTTCACCACCGAGCACTTCGAGGACTTTGCGACTGCTGGTGGCGCGCCCCAACTCATGACCACGCCCTTCGATCAGCAACGCGCAAAGGCGTTCGAGCAAGGCTTGATGGGCCTCACCGAGGCTGGCCAGGCAAAACAGGCCATTGAGCGGCTGGCCGAGATAGCGCAGCGGTTTGTCCGGGGTAACGAAGGCCAGGCCGGGGCGCTTCACCGTTTGCTCGCTGTGCAGCCACCACAGGCCATCGCCCAACGGCAGCGCTTCAACCTGTTGCAGTACGGCGGAGAAACCGTTGCTCACGCAGTCGGCCTGGCGCAACAAACGTGCGCCGCGCCAGACCAGCTCTTCGAAATCTTCGGCTGCTACACCGAGGCCGATCATCTGCGCATCCAGCGCCAGCTCCTGTGGCGCGCCTTGCAGCAACTTCAGCAATGCCTCGGCGGAACCTGCGCGACGCAAGGCCTGGCCCAGATCAGTCTCGCCGAGAGCGCGAGTCAACAATTGCAACAGGCGCAGATGCTCATCGGATTTGGCGGCGATACCGATCGCCAGGTAAACGATATGACCGTCGCCCCAGTCCACACCGTCAGGGAACTGCATCAGGCGCACACCGGTGGTGAACACCAGTTCGCGGGTTTCGGGCGTACCGTGGGGGATGGCAATACCTTGACCGAGAAAGGTCGAGCCCTGGGCCTCCCGCGCCTGCAATCCGGTGAGATACCCCTCGGCAACCAGACCGTCGGCAACCAGATGCCGGGCCAGCAATTGCAGCGCTGCGGATTTATCCACGGCCGACTGGCCCATGGAAATCTGCTCTACAGTGAGCTCGAGCATGCTTTCTCCTTTTTGGCGACTTGGGGCGCCAGGTATTGTTTTGAATAAGCCAGCCTAGGCGCCTGGTCGTCACTTTTGGCGGTTTCACGGCAGAACCGACCAAAGGCGCCTATAACGTAGAAAATACGCTTGCTGAAACGTTTAATCTAGATTGAATGGCACGTTACTCGATAATGTCCCATCCTTGAAGCTCAACTTGTCGGATGCGTTGCGACAATGGTCACCTGCCTTAATCGGTTAGGATTGACGAAAATGTCGAGGCAATCTCGAAAAAACAAGGAAACAGCGGGTTGAAACTCAGTGATATCGCCCAGTTGGCCGGTGTGTCCGTCACCACCGCCAGCTATGTCATCAATGGCAAGGCCGAACAACAGCGCATCAGCAGCGCCACTGTCGAACGCGTGCGTGCGGTCGTCGAACAACATGGCTTCACGCCCAACCCACAGGCCGCCGGTTTGCGCAGCCGACACACGCGCACATTGGGATTCATTCTGCCGGATCTGGAAAACCCCAGTTACGCGCGAATCGCCAAGTTGCTGGAGCAAGGCGCGCGAGCCCGGGGTTATCAGTTGCTGATCGCCAGTTCCGACGATGCACCGGACAGCGAACGGCAATTGCTGCAACTGTTCCGCGCCCGGCGTTGCGACGCACTGATCGTTGCCAGCTGCCTGCCGGCCGGCGACGACAGCTATCGCCAATTGCAGGCCAAGGGCATCCCGATCATCGCCATCGACCGGGTCATGGAGCCCGAGCATTTCTGTTCGGTGATCAGCGACGACCGCGAGGCCAGCCTGCAACTGACCCGCAGCCTGCTGGAGCCGCTGCCCAGGCAGATCGCGCTGATCGGCGCCCGCCCGGAGCTGAGCATCAGCCGGGAGCGTGCCGCTGGCTTCAAAGAGGCTCTCGCCGGGTTCAACGGTGAGGTGCTGATCGAAGAAGGTGAGTCCTTCAGCCGCGAGTGCGGTAAACAATTGATGGAAGAGTTGCTGCAGCGTCTGGGCCATTTACCCGATGCCCTGGTGACCACATCCTACGTGCTGCTGCAGGGCGTGTTCGATGCGCTGCACGACTTCCCGCTGAAAAACCGTCCGCTGCGCCTCGGCACGTTCGGCGACACCCAGTTGCTGGACTTCCTGCCACTACCGGTCAACGCCATGGCCCAGCAACATCAACTGATCGCCGACAAGGCCCTCGCGCTGGCCGTGGCCGCCATCGAGCAGTCGGATTACCGGCCCGGCGTACAAGCCATCGCGCGGACGTTCAAGCAGCGTATTCGCCAGGATTGAACCGTGGAGCTGATCGACACCCACACCCATCTGGATTTTCCGGACTTCGACGCCGACCGCCAGGCGCTGCTGGCCGACAGCCGCGCCCTCGGGGTACGGCGGATCGTGGTGCTGGGGGTTTATCAGGCCAATTGGCAGCGGGTCTGGGAGCTGGTGCAGAGCGACCCCGACCTGCACGCCGCGTTCGGGTTGCACCCGGTGTATCTGGACGATCATCGACCGCAACACCTGAGCGAACTCGGTGACTGGCTGACACGCCTGGCTGGCCATCGGCAACTGTGTGCGGTGGGCGAGATCGGCCTGGATTACTTCATCGAAACCCTGGATCGCGACCGTCAGCAGGCGTTGTTCGAGGCGCAATTGCAACTGGCGGCGGATTTCGATCTGCCGGCATTGATCCATGCACGGCGTAGCCATGCGGCGGTGATTGCCACGCTCAAACGGTTTCGCCTGAAACGGGCCGGCATCATCCACGCCTTCGCCGGCAGCCAGGAAGAGGCTCGCGAATACATCAAGCTCGGTTTCAAGCTTGGCCTTGGCGGCGCCCCGACCTGGCCCCAGGCCCTGCGCATGCACCGCGTGCTGGCGCAGTTACCGCTGGACTCGGTGGTGCTTGAAACCGACTCGCCGGACATGGCACCCGCCATGTTCCCCGGCCAGCGCAACAGCCCGGCACACTTGCCGGCGATCTGCGCGGCACTGGCGCAATGGATGGCAATCAGCCCGGAACAACTGGCGGCTGCCAGCACCGCCAACAGCTGCGAAGTGTTCGGCTGGTAATCAGTCGGCGTGAGCCCTGGCGGCTTCCAGGATCAGCGTCAGGTGCTGGCGCCTGCGGAAGTAACGGACCACCGCGAAATACACGAATATGGCAATCAGCGAAGCATTCAGCTGTTCGATGACGCTGAGCATCCCCAGCCACTCCATCACCAACGCCACCAGCAAGGCGGTGCAGACCATCATCCGCAGGCTGGCGCGCAACAGCGAAAAAGAGTCGAGCGATTTGAAGCGCCTGATCTGTTCCGGGCAACGTAACTGAAGGTGTTTCTGGCAGTGGGCACAGGCAAACGCTTCATTGATCGCAATGGCATTGAGTTGCCAGGGTTGAAGCCGCAATGTGCGCTGACAATGCGCACAGCGCCCCTGGACTCCTGTTGTCGCAACAGACATGACCGGTTTTCCTCCTTGCGCTAAGCGGCGTAGATCTTCCTTGATTGAAATCCAAAAACCAGCGCACGGAGAGAATCAGGATGAGTCCCACCTGGAAAGGGGAAAAGTATTACAAAACATTCTGACAGTACACCAAACCTGTGGGAGCGGGCTTGATCCTACAGGGTTTCCGGGCAGTCTTTCAGACCCGGAATGCACTGATCAACTGTTTCAACTCCACGACCTGAGCCGACAACGCCCGGCTGGCATCTTCGGTCTGGTGTGCGCCTTCAGCGGTGCGCTCGCCGGCGCGATTGATCTCGACGATGTTCTGGTCGATGTCGTGGGCCACGGCAGTTTGCTGCTCCACCGCGGCGGCAATCTGCTGGTTCTGGTCGACGATCATGCCGACCGCTCCCAGAATGTTTTCCAGCGCCTGCTGGACCTTCTCCGATTGCCCCACCGTGCCGTTGGCCATTTCATGGCTGGTGCCCATGGCCTTGACCGCCGCGCCGACACCGCCATGGAGCTTGGCGATCATCTGCTCGATTTCTTCGGTCGATTGCTGGGTCCGTTTGGCCAGGGTCCGGACTTCATCGGCCACCACGGCGAAACCACGGCCCTGCTCACCAGCCCGAGCCGCCTCGATGGCGGCATTGAGCGCCAGCAGGTTGGTCTGTTCGGCGATGCTCTTGATCACTTCGAGCACGCGGCTGATGGACTGGCTGTCGCTGGCCAGTTGATTGATCACCAGCACCGATTGATCGATCTCGCTGGCCAGCGCGGCAATGCTGCCTTGCTGCGACTCCACCAGACCGCGACCGCTGATGGTCTCATCGTTGACACTGTGGGCACTGCTCACCGCCGCCGCGGCGCTGCGCGCCACTTCCTGGGACGTGGCCGACATCTGGTTCATGGCCGTGGCCACCTGTTCGATCTGCGTGCGCTGCCCGGCAACGGCCTGGTTGCTTTGCGCGGAAACGTTTTCCACTTGCCCGGCCTGACGCTCGACTTCGCTGACGGTCTGCCCCACCCGCTCGATCAGGTCATGGATTTTTTTCACCGTACCGTTGAACACCTCGCCCAACTCCCCCAGCTCATCGCGGCTGTGGGCGCTGAAGGTCACGGTCATGTCCCCCGCCGCCACCTTGTCCATCACCGCCCCCAGGCGCTTGAGCGTGGTGCGGGTCGAGGCATAGAAAGCGCCGTAGAGATAGAAGATCAACACGAACACGACCGATAACGCCACCGCCTGCAAGACCATGTGCGTGCGGTTCTGTTCCAGGCGTTGCTGCAACTGCGGGCCCAGATACTTCAGGGTCGCTTCGTTGAGTTGGTAAGTCTGGTCCATCAGGGCGCTGACTTGATCGTAAAAACCCTGCCACGGCGCATCGAGGGTGTCGGCCATGACCACTTGTTCTTCGAACAGCTCGCTGGCTTTCTTCAAGGATGCCCGGCTGCTATCGGCCTGAGCGGCCAAGGTATCGCGTGCGGCTCTGCTGGAACCCAGGGCATCCTGCAACTTCAAGCCATACTCGGCCTGGAGCTTTTCAATCTGCGCCAGCAATTCATCGAAACGGGTGCTCGAAGCCGAGTTGATGAACCCCTGCCCCAACGAATAAGAGCCCATTGCCCGACCTTCACCCAGAATCTGGGTGACGCGTGGCGTGACGAGGGTGACGAGTTCGCTCAACTGGCGCATGTCGCTCTGGTTGTCGCGACTCAAGCCCGCCTGGCTGGTGATGAGCTGGCTGAAAACCTGCGCGCTCCCCACCAGCTTGCCAATCAAGGCGCTTTTGCTTTGAAGGGAGGTTTCCGTTTGCTGGGCCTTGAATGCGGCGACCATTTCATCGCGCTTGCCATCAAACACCGCGACCTGCTCCGGATCGCTGGTCATCGCCGTCAGCCCTTGCAAGCGAGTCAGAATACTCTGCTCAAGGGCGCTGATTTTCGATTCGACATTGCCGGCCTTGCCGGATTGGCCGAGGCTGACATTGATCTGTACCAGGTTGTTCAGGGTTTCCAGATCGCGCCGTAACGTCAGGCTGCTGCCCAACAGGTCGAGACTTTGCAGTTCGATGCGCGTGCCCTGGAATTCGCGGTAGGAGTCACGCACCAGATAGAAGTTGGTCACCAGCATCGGCACCAGGAACAGTACGCTGATCAGGCTGAACTTCATGCCGAAGCTCAGGCGATTCATCAGTGCGACAGCGGGATAGAGCAAGCTCTTCACTGGATGTCTCCCTTCAGTTTTTTATTTTTTTTATTGGCAGGCGCAGACCGGGAGCAGATAGCCACTATTCGGCGCTATCTCTGTATAACTTAAATCGGCAGGAGGTTTTGTAACTTAAGGTTAACGACAGGGCGATGCACTTCGGACAAGTGATCACCCTGTTGCGAGGGGAGACTGCTCTGACTACAGCGCTATGACAGGACCGTCCACAGCGCAAACCCGGCATACCAGAGCACCGCAGCACGCAGCAGCAGTTCCCAGATACGGTCCAGGTTGTTGATACCTTCTGCGCCAGCCACCGGTGCCGGAATTTCACCGGCCACCAGCCCGATTTTCTCGATCAATTGCGCGGCGCTGATGTTCCAGTTCAGCAGCTCATGCAACATGACCCGACTGACCGCGACAAAATTGCCGACCAACGCCAGGCTCGCCGCCAGCAGGCGCACCGGCACCCAGTCGAAGGCATGACGCAGTTGCCCGGCGCGTTCGACCACCGCAGGACTTTTCCCGTGCTCTTCGGCCAGCGCCAGCAGCCGATAGCTCAGCGCCGCGACCGGCCCCAGCAGGAAGTACCAGAAAATCACCGCGAAAAAGCTGTGGTACGCCTCCCACAGCAAATGCCCTTCGACCTGTTCCAGCAGTTGCTCGCCACTGTCCGCGCAGATATCCAGGTCGCGCTTGGCGACATGGGCCGCGGCTTGCAGGTCCTCCCGACGCCAGGCATCGCGGAACGGCCCGAGGTCGCCCAGCAGATCACCGCGCCCCAGGCTGTAGATCACCACCAGCAAATGGATCGGCAACGCCAGCAAGCCGTAGGCCACCGGCTCGATGATGACCAGCAGCAAACCCAGCAACGCCACCGGCAACAAGACCATCACCGACAACACCAGCCATGGCCGGTCCGAAAGTCGCGGGCTGGCCTCAAGCCTGTTCAGCTTGTGTGTCCATCCACTATCGCGCTGAACGCGATGGCGCAAGGCCGAAAACTTCTCGATCCACACTGCCAACAGCAACACCAGAAAACTCATCGTCCTTCCTCTTTTGCCAGTGCGGCCCGATAGCGTGCCCAGTCGAACGCCGGCCCCGGATCGGTTTTGCGCCCAGGGGCAATGTCGCTATGCCCGCAGATGCGTTGTGCGGTAATGCCCGTGAAGGCGCTTTGCAGCTGCCGGGTCAGGGCCGTCAACGTCTCATATTGGGCATCGGTGAACGGCAGATCATCCGTACCTTCCAGTTCGATGCCTACGGAAAAATCGTTACAGGTTTCCCGCCCCTCGAAACACGAGACGCCGGCGTGCCAGGCGCGCTCAAGACAAGAGACAAACTGAGTGACGGTGCCGTCACGTTCAATCAGAAAGTGCGCAGATACTCGCAGGTCGGCGATCCCTGCAAAGTAGGGATGTTCCGTGACATCCAGACGATTCTGGAAAAATTCCTGCACCTTGCCGGTCTGAAATTGCGCGGGCGGCAGACTGATGTTGTGGATCACCAGCAGGGAAATCTCGCCCTCGGGGCGCGCATTGAAGTTGGGTGAAGGGCATAAACGCACACCCTGACACCAACCGCTCGCGGGGTCCAACTGCATACCGACTCCTTCAACGTCGACTGTGTTGGCACAGTATGCCGCGATAATCCATCGCGGCGCGATCACTTGCCGCGTTTAAGGCGCTTGAGGTTGCCGATCTGAAACAGGCGCTTGTTCGGAATCGACGGCCAACGCCGACAACGCCAGGGTTTCGACCAAATGCAGGCACCAGCGCCAACGTAACGCGCTGATGCCTTGGGTTGGTCGCTGACATGGCCCTATAATCGAGCCACTTTGTTTGTGGAGTCCGTTATGCCGAATCTACGTCTCGCCGATCTGACCGCCGAAATCGAAGCCAACGTGCGCCGTGCGTTGCGTGAAGACATCGGCAGCGGCGACATCACCGCGCAGTTGATCCCGGCCGAACGCCTGGCCAAAGCCACCATCATTACCCGCGACGCAGCCGTCATCAGCGGCACCGCCTGGGTCGATGCGGTGTTTCGGCAGCTCGATCCGCGAGTGGCGGTGCACTGGCAAGTTGCCGACGGCGAACGGGTGACGCCCAATCAGGTGCTGTTCCACCTCGAAGGCCCTGCGCGCTCACTGCTGACCGGCGAACGCAGCGCCCTGAACTTCCTGCAATTGCTCTCCGGCGTAGCGACCCGCGCGCAATACCTGGCAGACTTCGTGGCCGAGACTCAGGTCAAACTGCTCGACACCCGCAAAACGCTGCCGGGGCTGCGCCTGGCGCAAAAGTACGCAGTGACCTGCGGCGGTTGCCACAACCACCGCATCGGCCTGTATGACGCCTTCCTGATCAAGGAAAACCACATCGCCGCCAGCGGCGGCATCGCGCAGGCGATTGCCGCCGCGCACAAGATCGCGCCGGGCAAACCGGTCGAGATTGAAGTGGAAAGCCTGGATGAACTGAAAGAAGCGCTGGCAGCCGGTGCCGACATCATCATGCTCGACGAACTGAGCCTGGACGACATGCGCGAAGCCGTGCGCCTGAATGCCGGCAAAGCCAAACTGGAGGCCAGCGGCGGGATCAACGAAAGTACGTTGCTGCCGATTGCACAGACCGGAGTGGATTACATTTCGATCGGTGCAATGACCAAGGATGTGAAGGCGGTCGATCTGTCGATGCGCCTGAGTCTCTGATCACACGTATGTGAGTTGCCAAACTGCAGGAGCGAGCTTGCTCGCGATGGTCGTTAACGATGACGCGTGTTTCCTGGATGCACGCGGCGTTCTTTAGTCCATCGCGAGCAAGCTCGCTCCTGCATGAGTGTCAAACCACCAGATTGTTCATCTCGCAGTACTCTTCCCACTCGACGCCCAGCACTTCGGCCGCTTCTTTATGCAGCTTCAGGCGCTCAACCTCGTACTCTTCCGGGGTGGTGGTGTACTTGAGCGTCAACTCCCACGGCTGCAAGCCCTGGGCTTCCGCCTCATCCTCGAACGCCCATTGAATCTGGTCTTTCTGATCATCGGGACTCAAGTCCTTGATCTCGTCCATCAGTTCGGGAGCATCCAGCACGTACTTCTTCAGCGCTTCTTCGTGTCGGGCTTCCTGGGTCATCTCTTTAACGGTCATGTTGTTCTCGCTGATCTGGGGAATGGAAGATGGATCTGGATCATCAAGGATCTCTCTGACGCAGAAGAACCGCTTGTAGTCCGGTCTGTCTGGCCTTCAGAACCATTCGGGATCATCTGAAAACTGCTGGGCGAAGCTCATGCAGGCTCCGAATATAGGATGTTTGTCGGACGATTTACACGACTCTTTACATCTCCCTGCAAAAAGTTGTGCACACGATGTGTTGATGGCGACTGGAACATAAATTCATATTCAGAGTCATAGCAATGTGCCATGTCGGCACTTCACAAGGAACCTCAGTGATGCACAGCTTTTCGAAGTTTTCGTCTGTTCTGTCCGCAACGGTGATGACAACCTTGCTGGGGGCCCTGGCGCTGCCGGGAACCGCACTGGCCAGTGTTGAATTGAGTAGCGGCTACACGTCCTCTGGCGACAGGTTCACGGTCGTTCACAATGAATACGGCAAAGAGGTACTCATCAGAAGCGAATACAGCGTCGACGATCTGAAAGAAATGCAGGAGACGATCAACAATCAGACCCGGCAGATCGAAGAGCTCAAGCGCAGCAGCGGTTCCAGCTCAAGCTCCAGCAGCAAGGAAATCGACGAACTCAAGCGCACGGTGGCCGAACAGGAGCGCGACATCAACAACCTCGGCAAGCAGGTTGAAGAACTCAAACGCAACAGCGGCTCCAGCTCCAGTTCAAACAGCAGTGAGATTTCCAGCCTGAAGCGGGAAGTCAGCGATCAGGACCGCGAACTCGATAACCTCAAGCGTACCGTCGAGGACTTGAGCAGAAAGGTGAAATAACCGAGGGGATCGGGCGAGACAGGGGTCGAACATACTATCTAAAGACCACTTAATTGCTGGACCTCAATATTATTAAGCTCGCCATGTATACCTAAAACGGGAAGTACCCTTATTTTTTCCGCCTCCAGTCGGTCGCCAATGCCGACGCCCTCCCCCGTTTTGCCGTCGCCGGGTGGCGATTGTGACCATCATTGCTCTCCCCGTTTAGGGATGGTGGTTAGGAATGCACGTTTTGAAGAGATGGAAAAATAGTTTGGCCGCAGCGGCCGATACTGCGAACGCTCAAACTTTTGACGCCCCACCTCCCGGCACTTCCTCATGCTCGCCCAAGACGGCTATTTTCCAAAAAACCATGAATTTATGGTTGAAACGGACAGGGGCCGGTCTTTGAGGCGAAGGCTCCAGAGTTTTAATCTACCCTTCCAGTCGATGAAGCGTCGCGGCGGCTTGTTGTGGAGTGGTCATGGGCTACTATCATAAAAAATCGCCGAAGCGGATGGTTGATGTGGTGACTAAGGACAAGAAGCGGCCAGGTCGATAATACAAAAAAATACCAAACACCGCTGTTCGTAAGACACTACGTTGAGAAGAGCAGATCAATATGGACATTAAAGCCACCTTACTCGGTACCCTCCCGCTGTTGGCCATCTTCGTGATCGCCCTTCTCATCGAGCGCATCAATCCAGCCCAGGTGCAACCATTAAGGTCGGTTGGCTTTAATCTGGTCTACACGCTGTTGTACGCCTTGGCGCAGGCCGCAATTGTTCCGTTTGTCTCCGCTGCCACCGTTGTCGCCGTCAATGCTGCAGGTGGTGGTTGGATCGATCTGCCGAGCACTGGTTGGGGGCTACTGTTCGGCTTTCTGCTTTATGCTTTCACGCTCGACTTCATGGAGTACCTATTCCATCGTGCGCAGCATCGGTTTCCGGTGATGTGGGCCATGCATTCGTTCCACCACAGCGATACGGCGCTAAACGCAACCACTACCAGCCGGCATCATTGGGCTGAATACGGGATTAAGATGCTGACGATCTACATGCTGACCGGGGTGATCTTCAAAGCAAATTCCGCCATCGTCGGCCTATACGCGGCCATCAGCTTCTACAACGTGTTCTCCCACATGAATATCCGAATTGGCTTCGGCCGCATGTCGTTCGCTCTGAACTCGCCGCAATATCATCGCATTCACCACTCGGCACTGCCTGAGCACTACGACTGCAATTTCGCAGGGCTGTTTCCGATCTTCGACGTGCTGTTCGGCACCTACCGTCAGCCGCGCGCGGGGGAGTTTCCACCCACCGGACTCGACAACAAGAAACCGCCGTCCGGCCTGATCGATGCGATCATCTGGCCCGCCCGGACGAAGTAACACGGATCAGGTACAGGCGAACACGACGGCGCACGGTTCGCGGACGTCCTTAAGGCTGATATCTGGATAGACGCCCATCAATACTTTGTAAAAGTATCCGCCATCCACTGGAGTATCCAAGGCTCGACCTGTTCGCCCCTGTAAACCCGGCTAATGAAGCGATCGAGCATCGAAAAATCAAAAAAAGCATGGTCCTCTTTCGACGAAGTCCTATCCCTTACCCGAGCGAAAAGCTCGTCCAGATCATCGTTTGCAGAAGGGTCCCATGCCAAGACAAGCTTCCGAGGATCATCCTCGTCAGGCACAGCCTTCCAGCGATCAGTCCCTGACTCAGCCATTTACACCCCCCGCGCCATCACAATGCCCTCTTCAATGTCCTGATGTGCAAAATCATAGGGCGTGATGTGCTTTTCCCGGTTGGCGTCCAAGTACTCAGCCCACCACGTCATCATCAGTCGGCGCTCTTCCAAGTGCTCAGCCTTGTGGATACAGGCCGCGCGCACGCCGTTGCACTCTTGGTGGCTCATTTGCCGTTCAATCGCGTCACGCGACCATAGGCCGGACTCGACCAGAGAAAAGATCGACCTCAATCTCTTTCAGCACCCTGACCGCGTGGTACTTCGACCATTTGCCGGCCATGCTGGCGTGCCATTCCCGGGCCACCGTCTCAAAGGTATGCCCCGCTTCACTGGCCGCCTCGATCTTTGCTTGCTTAGCGCTCTCGATGGGGTCTTGGTTATGTGCCAGCAACTCGACGTGCACGGGCGGCTTTCAGATTGAGGGCCGGGTAGTTGCCGAACGTAGCCAGACCGGGCTTACCGCTTGGCTTTTTATACTTGAAGCGCCAGACCTTGGTGCCGGTAGCCTTTACAAGCAAAAAAGCCCTTGCCCGTCGAACAGGGTGTAGTCCTTTGTGCGGGGCTTGGCGGCCTCGCACTTGGGGTCGGTAAGGGGGGGACGGTGCGCGCCATAGGTATACGCCTCGATATCGAACCGATATATACCTAAATCTTGGGGCTGTACAGGAACATACGAGGATATTCAGACACAAAAAAACCGGCTATAAGGCCGGTTTCTCTAGGTTTCAGGTGTTTACGGGAACCTCTGAAATCATACTATTGGTGCCCGAGACAGGAATCGAACCTGCGACCTTCGCGTTACGAGTGCGCTGCTCTACCGGCTGAGCTACACGGGCTGTGGGCTAAACCTAGCACTGAGTTTCGGCTCCGGCAACGTTGCCAATCATCTCTGTGATCTACAAACAAAAAAATGCCCCACCGTTTTCACGGCGGGGCATTTTTTTACAACGTTGAAGCAGTCAGGCGTGGAGCGTGATTAAACGCCCGAAGCCTTGGCCGCTGCCACGTCCTTGATGGACAGTTTGATACGGCCGCGGTTGTCCACGTCCAGTACCAGCACTTCCACTTCCTGGCCTTCTTTCAG
This sequence comes from Pseudomonas sp. Pseusp3, assembly GCF_047304225.1. Taxonomy (NCBI): domain Bacteria; kingdom Pseudomonadati; phylum Pseudomonadota; class Gammaproteobacteria; order Pseudomonadales; family Pseudomonadaceae; genus Pseudomonas; species Pseudomonas sp. Pseusp3. The sequence continues at coordinate 24,228 of NZ_JBGLYV010000004.1, forward strand.
GATGTCGGTCACTTTCTCAACGCGAGCATCGCTCAGCATGGAGATGTGAACCAGACCGTCCTTGCCCGGCAGGATGTTGACGAATGCGCCGAAGTCGACGATGCGCTCAACCTTGCCCACGTAGATCTTGCCGATTTCGGCTTCAGCGGTGATACCCAGAACGCGCTGACGTGCTGCTTCAGCCGCTTCCTTGGTTTCGCCGAAGATCTTGATCGAACCGTCGTCTTCGATGTCGATCGAAGCCTTGGTCTCTTCGCAGATCGCACGAATGGTCGCGCCGCCTTTACCGATGACATCACGGATCTTGTCGGTGTCGATCTTCATCGCGATCATGGTCGGAGCGTTGGCCGACAGTTCGGTACGCGACTGGCCAATGATCTGGTTCATCTGGCCGAGGATGTTCAGGCGCGCTTCCAGGGCTTGGCCCAGAGCGATTTCCATGATCTCTTCGGTGATGCCCTTGATCTTGATGTCCATCTGCAGCGCGGTGACGCCTTTGGCGGTACCGGCTACCTTGAAGTCCATGTCGCCCAGGTGGTCTTCGTCACCCAGGATGTCGGTCAGGACGGCGAATTTCTCACCTTCTTTAACCAGACCCATGGCGATACCGGCAACCGGCGCCTTCATCGGCACACCGGCGTCCATCAGGGCCAGGGAAGCACCGCAAACGGAAGCCATCGAGCTCGAACCGTTGGATTCGGTGATTTCCGACACGACACGGATGGTGTACGGGAACACGTCAGCGGCAGGCAGCATGGCCTGAACCGAACGACGGGCCAGACGGCCGTGACCGATTTCGCGACGACCAGCGCCACCCATGCGACCACACTCGCCCACCGAGAACGGAGGGAAGTTGTAGTGCAGCATGAACGGGTCTTTTTTCTCGCCTTCCAGGGTGTCCAGCAGCTGTGCGTCACGGGCGGTGCCCAGCGTCGCGACTACCAGAGCCTGGGTTTCGCCACGGGTGAACAGGGCCGAACCGTGGGTTTTTGGCAGAACGCCGACTTCGATGTTCAGCGGACGCACGGTGCGAGTGTCGCGACCGTCGATACGTGGCTTGCCGTTTACGATGTTTTCGCGAACGGTGCGGTATTCGATTTCGCCGAAAGCCGCTTTGACGTCGGCAGCGGAAGGCTGGCCTTCTTCACCGGACAGTTTGGCAACGACCTGATCCTTCAACTCGCCCAGGCGAGCGTAACGGTCGGCCTTGACGGTGATGGTGTAAGCCTGGGAGATCGCTTCGCCGAACTCGGCACGGATGGCGCCCAGCAGTTCGGTGGCTTCGGCTTGTGGAGCCCAGGTCCAGGTTGGCTTGGCAGCTTCGGCAGCCAGCTCCTTGACGGCCTGGATCACGGCCTGGAACTCGTCGTGGGCGAACAGTACGGCGCCCAGCATCTGGTCTTCGGTCAGCTCTTTGGCTTCCGATTCAACCATCAGAACGGCTTCCGAAGTACCGGCGACGACCATGTCCAGGCTCGAAGCAGCCAGTTGCTCGTAAGTCGGGTTCAGCAGGTAGCCGGTGCTTTCGTGGAAGGCAACGCGTGCAGCGCCGATCGGGCCATCGAACGGAATGCCGGAGATGGCCAGGGCAGCCGAGGTACCGATCATCGCAGCGATGTCCGGATCGGTCTTCTTGCTGGTGGAAACGACGGTGCAGACAACCTGCACTTCGTTCATGAAGCCTTCTGGGAACAGCGGACGGATCGGACGGTCGATCAGTCGGGAAGTCAGGGTTTCTTTCTCGGAAGGACGGCCTTCGCGCTTGAAGAAACCGCCAGGGATCTTGCCGGCAGCGTAAGTCTTTTCCTGGTAGTGAACAGACAGAGGGAAGAAGCCCTTGCCTGGATCGGCTTGCTTGGCACCGACTACGGTCACCAATACGCTGACGTCGTCGTCAACGGTGACCAATACTGCGCCGGAGGCCTGACGGGCGATACGGCCAGTCTCGAGGGTAACGGTCGACTGACCGAACTGGAATTTTTTAATTACCGGGTTCACGGTGTCCTACCTTCTTTGTGGCTCTTGGGGGAACTGGTTTCTTGCGAAATTCTTGGGCAACGCCGGGAATCGGCCCGACCGGTTGTCCGGAGTACACTCACACAGGTAAAGCAGGTATCCAGATAAAACTTGAGGCTGGAAGCCTGCCATGCGCTGGCGGGAAACCCGCTGACGCACGACAGACAACCAACCTCTAGCGCAATCGCTTATTAGCGACGCAGACCCAGGCGAGCGATCAGAGCGCTGTAACGGCTCACGTCCTTGCCTTTCAGGTAGTCCAGCAGCTTACGACGCTGGTTAACCATGCGGATCAGACCACGACGGGAGTGGTGGTCTTTACCGTTGGCCTTGAAGTGACCTTGCAGTTTGTTGATGTTGGCGGTCAGCAGTGCAACTTGCACTTCTGGCGAACCAGTGTCACCAACGGCTTGCTGGTAGTCAGCAACGATTTGAGCTTTTTCTTGAACGTCGAGAGCCATGAGGCAATCCTTTTATCAGGAAACTGTTTCAGAAAAACAGTTTCAACAGGCCAGGGACAAATCCCTGTATCTATAAATGAGTAGTGACCGCGCCTGTTAACAGCCACACTCGCCGACCTGCTGTTACACAGGCCGGTTCCGGTCATTCTGACCGAATCAGTCGACGCGGCGCGATACGCCCGTCTTCGCTCACTTCACCGATACCGATGAAGCGACCATTGTGATCCTGTACCCGCACCATGCCGAACTTCGGAGCATCCGGGGCACGTACCGGCTGGCCGTTGAGCCAGTAGAACGCGCTCGCTTCCGAGAACTGCAACAGTGGCCAATCCAGCAGGCCGCTGTCCGATGGCATCAGGAAGCGATCGACCGCTTCGTTGCCGCCTTCGGCATGTACCGCTTCCAGCTCTTCCAGAGTAACCGTCTGCGCCAGGGTGAATGGCCCGGCCTGGGTACGTCGCAGTTCTGCAACGTAAGCGCCACAACCGAGTTGCTCACCGATATCCTCCACCAGGGTACGGATATAGGTGCCTTTGCTGCAATCCACCGCCAGCCGCGCAGTATCACCTTCGAAGGCCAGCAATTCCAAGCGCGTAATAGTAACAGAACGCGGTTCGCGCTCCACTACTTCGCCTGCACGAGCCAGCTTGTACAGCGGCTGGCCATCACGCTTGAGTGCCGAGTACATCGGCGGTATCTGACTGATTTGCCCACGAAATTTCGGCAGTACAGCCTCGATGTCGGCGCGACCAACGGTCACCGGGCGCTCCTGCAGAACTTCACCTTCGGCATCCGCCGTGGTGGTCGTCTTGCCCAGCTGCGCCAGGGTTTCATAACCCTTGTCGGAATCGAGCAGGTATTGCGAGAACTTGGTCGCCTCGCCGAAGCACAACGGCAAAACGCCGGAGGCCAGGGGATCGAGACTGCCGGTATGACCTGCCTTTTCGGCGTTCAGCAACCAGCGAACCTTCTGCAAGGCCGCGTTGGAGGTAAACCCCAGCGGCTTGTCGAGCAGGATAATGCCGCTGACGTTACGACGGATACGTTTGACCTGAGCCACCGATTACTCCTTGGTGTCTTCGGCTTCTGCCGCAACCGGATGCTGATTGTCTTCAGCCACTGCGCGTTCGATCAATGCCGACAGATGCGCACCACGCACGACGCTTTCGTCGTAGTGGAAGTGCAGCTGTGGAACGCTGCGCAGCTTCATCTCGCGAGCCAGCTGCATGCGCAGGAAACCGGCGGCAGAGTTCAGCACCTTGATGCTTTGTGCGATTTCTTCGGCGCTGTCCTGACCCATCACGGTGATGAAGATCTTGGCGTGACCGACGTCACGGCTGACTTCCACTGCGGTAATGGTGACCAGGCCGACGCGCGGGTCTTTGACTTCACGACGGATCAGTTGTGCCAGCTCGCGCTGCATCTGATCGCCGATACGTTGGGTACGGCTGTATTCTTTTGCCATGTATTGTTACCTGTTACTGCCCCACGGTGAAACCCGTGAGGTCTGAAAGCGGCAAACGCCCGGCCTGACAAAAGCCAGACCGGGCGTTGCGTTTAGAGTCCTGGTGACGAGCTGCGCACTTGCATGCGGCTACCCGTCACGGCTCTTGAAGTGCGCGAATTAGAGGCTGCGAGCAACCTGCACCTTCTCGAAGACTTCGATCTTGTCACCGACCTTGACGTCGTTGTAGCTCTTCACGCCGATACCGCATTCCATGCCGGCACGTACTTCGGAAGCGTCATCCTTGAAGCGGCGCAGGGATTCCAGCTCGCCTTCGAAGATAACGATGTCTTCACGCAGTACACGGATTGGACGGTTACGGTGAACGACACCTTCGATAACCATGCAACCGGCGATCGCGCCAAACTTCGGCGAACGGAACACGTCACGCACTTCGGCGATACCCAGGATGTTCTCGCGAACATCGCTGCCGAGCATACCGGTCAGGGCTTTCTTGACGTCTTCGATGATGTCGTAGATCACGTTGTAGTAACGCATGTCCAGACCTTCCTGCTCGACGATCTTGCGCGCGCCGGCATCGGCACGCACGTTGAAGCCGAACAGTACAGCGTTGGAGGCCAGTGCCAGGTTGGCGTCGGATTCGGTGATACCACCGACACCGCCACCGACCACACGCACTTGCACTTCGTCGTTACCCAGGCCATTCAAGGCGCCGTTCAACGCTTCCAGCGAACCACGGACGTCGGATTTGAGGACGATGTTGAGCGTCTTCTTCTCTTCCTGACCCATGCTTTCGAAGATGTTTTCCAGCTTGCCGGCGTGAGCGCGAGCCAGTTTGACTTCGCGGAACTTGCCTTGACGGAACAGAGCCACTTCACGGGCTTTCTTCTCGTCGGCAACCACGCTCATCTCGTCGCCAGCGTCCGGGGTACCGTCCAGGCCGAGGATCTCGACAGGGATGGCCGGACCGGCTTCCTTGATTGGCTTGCCGTTCTCGTCGAGCATGGCGCGAACGCGGCCATAGTTCGAACCGACCAGGACCATGTCGCCCTGACGCAGGGTACCGTCCTGAACCAGAACGGTAGCCACCGGGCCGCGGCCCTTGTCGAGACGGGACTCAACCACGACACCACGGCCAGGAGCCGACGGAGTTGCAGTCAGTTCCAGGACCTCGGCTTGCAGCAGTACCGCTTCGAGCAACTCGTCGACGCCAGTACCCATTTTCGCCGAAACCGGTACGAATGGCGTGTCACCACCCCACTCTTCCGACGTCACGCCGTGTACCGACAGTTCGCTACGGATGCGATCGAGGTCAGCACCTGGCTTGTCGATCTTGTTCACAGCGACAACCAGCGGAACGCCAGCAGCCTGAGCGTGCTGAACAGCTTCGATGGTTTGCGGCATTACGCCGTCGTCCGCTGCAACCACCAGGATCACGATGTCGGTCGCCTTGGCACCACGGGCACGCATCGCGGTAAACGCGGCGTGACCTGGGGTGTCGAGGAACGTCACCATGCCACGGTCGGTTTCAACGTGGTACGCACCGATGTGCTGGGTGATACCACCGGCTTCGCCAGCAGCAACCTTGGCACGACGGATGTAGTCGAGCAGGGAAGTCTTACCGTGGTCAACGTGGCCCATTACGGTCACGACCGGCGCACGGGAAACCGCTTCACCTTCAAACTTCAGGGACTCGGCCAGGGAATCTTCCAGGGCGGTGTCGCTGACCAGGGTCACTTTGTGGCCCAGCTCTTCGGCAACCAGCTGGGCAGTTTCCTGATCCAGTACCTGGTTGATGGTCGCCGGGGTACCCAGTTTGAACATGAACTTGATGATTTCAGCAGCCTTGACCGACATCTGCTGAGCGAGATCGCCAACAGTGATGGTCTCGCCGATCTTCACTTCGCGCACGACAGGGCCGGTTGGGCTCTGGAAACCGTGGGCGTTGCGTTTCTTCAGCTTGGCCTTGCCGCGACCACCACGACGGAAGCCATCGCTTTCTTCGTCGGTAGTACGTGGGGCAACACGTGGAGCAGGCGCCTTTTCCTTGACCGAAGCACGATGCGGAGCGTTTTTGCGCTCGCCATCGCCGCCACCGCGACGATTGTTGTCGTCGGCACGTGGCTTGTCCGGACGACGCTGTTCGTCGCGCTTGCGAGTGTCCGCCGCAGGAGCCGGGGCAGCCGCAACGACCGGAGCGCTTTCGCGCACAGGCTCGGCAACCGCAACAGGCGCTGCAACAGCTTCAACAGGAGCGGTCGGCGCAGCAGCAGGCTGGCGACGCGCTTCTTCTTCGGCGCGACGCTTGGCTTCTTCTTCAGCCTTCTGACGTGCAGCATTTTCTACTGCGCGACGTTCATCCAGTTCACGCTTGCGCTCGGCTTCGATTTCTTCCGGGCTGCGCTGTACGAAGACTTTCTTCTTGCGTACTTCAACGCTGATGCTTTTGCTGCCAGCAACACGCAGGGTGCTGGTGGTTTTACGCTGCAGCGTAATCTTGCGTGGTTCTTCCACTTTCGCCTTGTGGCTGCTTTTCAAGTGAGTCAGCAAAGATTGCTTCTCACTGTCAGTCACATGTTCTTCGGCGGCGGTGTGCGGCAGACCTGCCTCACGCATCTGCTGCAACAGGCGCTCTACCGGTGTTTTGACCTCATCGGCCAGTTGTTTCACCGTGACTTGCGTCATGCACTTCTCTCCTCAGGCCGCGCCTAATTACTCGAACCAGTGGGCTCGGGCGGCCATGATCAACTTGCCGGCACGATCATCGTCAATGCCGTCGATGTCGAGCAGGTCGTCAATAGACTGCTCGGCCAGGTCTTCGCGGGTAATTACGCCGCGCACCGCCAGTTCCATCGCCAAATCCTTGTCCATACCCTCAAGCGAGAGCAGGTCTTCGGCCGGATGGGCGTCTGCCAGCTTTTCCTCAGTAGCGATGGCTTTGGTCAACAAGCGATCCTTGGCACGAGCGCGAAGCTCGTTGACGATTTCCTCGTCAAAGCCGTCGATGTTGAGCATTTCTTCCAACGGTACGTAGGCAATCTCTTCCAGGCTGGTGAAGCCTTCATCAACCAGCACCTGAGCCAGTTCTTCGTCGACTTCCAGCTCGTCGATGAAGTTGCGCAGGATGTCGCCGGTTTCTGCTTGCTGCTTAGCCTGGATGTCCGATTCGGTCATCACGTTCAGGGTCCAGCCAGTCAACTGGCTGGCCAGACGCACGTTCTGACCACCGCGACCGATGGCCTGAGCCAGATTGTCTGCGCCAACGGCGATGTCCATTGCGTGGGCATCTTCGTCAACGATAATTGCCGCAACCTCAGCCGGGGACATGGCGTTGATCACGAACTGAGCCGGGTTGTCGTCCCACAGAACGATGTCAACACGCTCACCGCCCAACTCACCCGACACTGCCTGGACGCGCGAACCGCGCATACCGATGCAAGCGCCTTGCGGGTCGATGCGTTTGTCTTTGGAGCGAACGGCGATCTTGGCGCGCGAACCCGGATCACGGGACGCAGCCATCACTTCGATCAGGCCTTCGGCAATTTCCGGCACTTCGATGCGGAACAACTCGATCAGCATTTCCGGCGCGGTACGCGACAGGATCAGCTGCGGGCCGCGGTTCTCGGTGCGGATTTCCTTGAGCAGCGCACGCAGACGCACGCCAACCCGGAAAGTTTCGCGAGAAATGATGTCTTCACGGGCCAGCAACGCTTCAGCGTTGTTGCCCAGATCAACGATCACGTTGTCGCGGGTGACTTTTTTCACGGTGCCGGAGATGATTTCACCCAGGCGCTCGCGGTAAGCGTCAACAACCTGAGCGCGCTCGGCTTCGCGAACTTTCTGCACGATGACTTGCTTGGCAGTCTGTGCAGCAATGCGGCCGAACTCGATGGACTCGATTTTCTCTTCGACGACGTCACCGACCTTGGCGCCAGGGTGCGTTTCGGCAACCTTGCTCGGCCAGGTTTCGATGGCCGGATCGTCCAGGTCTGCTTCTTCGACGACCGTCCAGCGACGGAATGTCTCGTATGCACCCGTGTGGCGATTGATTTCCACACGCAGATCAACTTCGTCTTCGAAACGCTTTTTGGTAGCAGTGGCCAGGGCCAGCTCCAGCGCTTCAAAAATAACGTTTGCCGGTACACCCTTTTCGTTGGATACCGACTCAACAACCAGCAGTACTTCTTTGCTCATCGTACGCCTCGCCTTTCGCAAGCCATTGGATCCGCGGGATCCGCAGTATCTGGCACGCCTCAGTCAAAACTGGGAATAATGTTGGCCTTGTCGATCATATCGATCGGCAACAGGAACTCATGGTCTTCTACCTGCACCACGACATCCTGCTCTTCTACGCCGCGCAGAAGGCCCTGAAAGTTGCGTCGTCCTTCAAAAGGCGAGCGCAACTTGATCTTCACTTGTTCACCGGCAAATTTTGCAAACTGCTCAAGAGTGAACAGCGGGCGTTCCATGCCAGGCGAGGAAACTTCAAGGGTGTATTCAACGGAGATTGGATCTTCAACATCCAGAACACCGCTGATCTGACGGCTGACGATGGCGCAATCGTCCACCAGCACGCCGCCTTCTTTATCGATATAAACGCGCAACATTGAGTGGCGACCCTGGGCCGAAAACTCAATACCCCAGCATTCATAGCCTAGGGCCACGACCACCGGGGCCAGCAAGGCCTGCAACTCTTCTAGCTTGCTCGACACCTGAACCCCCTAGTGCATGTATGTGCATGCTATGCAAAATAAAAAAATGGGCTAAACGCCCATCCTTGAAACGCCGTTGAACAGCGGCGTAGAAAGTGTCCAGCTAACAAAAAGCCCCTTAAAAGGGGCTCCTTAAACTGGTTGCGGGGGCCGGATTTGAACCGACGACCTTCGGGTTATGAGCCCGACGAGCTACCAGACTGCTCCACCCCGCGACAAAGCTGGGGCGGAAGTATACGACCGATCCCCTACAGGGTCAATGTAACCTTCCACCTGCAAGAAAGCCCGCAACAGCGGGCTCTCCTGACTAATTGGTACCGAGAAGGGGACTCGAACCCCTACACCCTATGGGCACAACCACCTCAAGGTTGCGTGTCTACCAATTCCACCACCTCGGCAATACTACGTTTGAAACCCTTCTTACTTCTGCTCTTGAGCTGGAGGCACGTCAGTCGCTGGAGTAGCCGACTTTTGCTCTTGAAGCACCGGGACATCATCAGAAGCCGGTTGTTGCTTTGGAACTTCCAGTACCGCTGGATTTGGCAGACCTGCTTGAGTCAGCTGGTGAGCCTTCTCTTTAGCAAAGTAACCTAACCCCAAGCTGGTCATGAAAAAACCTGCGGCAAGTATAGCAGTAAACTTACTAAGAAAGGTAGAGGAACCTTGGCTTCCGAACACAGTATTTGATGCACCTGCTCCGAAAGACGCGCCAGCGTCCGCACCTTTACCCTGCTGCAGCAAAACCAGAGCTACTACGCCCAATGCACCCAGCAGATGAAAAACGACTACGACTGTTTCCAGCATTTTTTCAGTTTCCCGCGGCGCGACAAATCGCACCGAACTCATCTGCATTCAGGGAAGCCCCACCAATGAGACCCCCATCGATATCCGGCATGCCGAACAGTTCGACCGCATTGGCCGCCTTCACGCTGCCGCCGTATAGAAGCCGCACACCTTGTGCGACCTCAGAATTCTCTGCCGCCAACTGGGCGCGAATGGCTGCATGCACATCCTGCGCCTGTTGTGGCGTTGCAGTCAGTCCGGTGCCAATGGCCCAGACCGGCTCGTAAGCGATCACTGCCTTGGCAAAGGCACCGACACCCAGCTCCTCTATGATACTGCCCAGCTGACGCGAGACAACCTCAAGAGTCTTTCCGGCTTCACGCTGCTCAAGGGTTTCCCCTATGCACAACACCGGAATCAAGCCACATGCCTGTGCCGCTGCGAACTTGCGGATCAGCATTCCGTCCTGCTCGCCCATGATCTGGCGGCGCTCGGAGTGCCCGACAAGCACCAGGGAACAACCTGCATCCACCAACTGACTCGGTGCAACTTCACCGGTCAACGCACCTTGTCCGGATTCCACCGCAGAGTTCTGCGCGCCGACCGAAATCGACTTTCCTTCCAGGCCATCAATCACTTGATTGATATGCAGGCAAGGCGGGAATACCGCGACATCAACACTGCCCGGCAAGGCCAGGTCACGAAGGCCGTTGATCAGCTCAGCGACGCTGGCGCGGGTACCGTGCATCTTCCAGTTACCAGCTACCATAGGGCGACGCATGCTGTACCTCGTCGGTCAAAGTGGGCGCAGATGTTACCCAACACAATCATGGCTGGCAAGCCGAATTCAGGCAGAAACTTCAGTAACCAGTTTTGCCAGCTCTTCGGCATAGCCACGAACCTGTGCTTCGTCTTCGCCCTCGACCATCACACGCACCAGCGGCTCGGTCCCGGACTTGCGCAACAGCACACGCCCCCGACCGGCCATCGCCTTGGTCACACGCTCGCTGGCTTCCTTGACCGACTGATGTTCGAGAGGGTTTGCGCCGCCACCGAAACGCACATTGATCAGCACCTGAGGGCACTTGCGCAGCGCCTGCCGGGTCTGCGCCAGGCCTTCCTCACGCGCGCGCAACGCGATCAACACCTGCAGCGCGGCAATGATTGCATCACCGGTGGTGGTGTGGCTGAAGCACACGATGTGCCCGGAGTTTTCACCACCCACGATCCAGTTGCGCTCCAACAGCTCGGCAATGACATAGCGGTCACCGACATTGGCACGCACGAATGGAATACCCAGATCGGCCAGGGCCAGCTCCAGCCCCAGGTTACTCATCAGGGTTCCGACCACGCCGCCCTGCAGCTTGCCGCGCTCATGCAGGTCACGGGCAATGATGAACAGCAATTCGTCGCCATCCACCACTGCACCCGTGTGATCGACCATCTGAACGCGGTCACCATCACCATCAAACGCGATACCCAGATCAGCCTGCTCAGCCACGACGGCAGCCTGCAGCTGCCCCATATGGGTCGAGCCGCAATTGTCGTTGATGTTCAATCCATTCGGCTGCGCCGACAGCACAACGACTTCGGCGCCCAACTCGCGGAACACACTCGGCGCCACTTTGTAAGTCGCACCGTGAGCGCAATCGATCACGATTTTCAGGCCGGTGAAACTGGTGCCGGTCGGCACGCTGCTCTTGCAGAATTCGATATAGCGTCCTGACGCGTCGTTGATTCGCGACACCTTGCCGATCTTGCTCGATTCCACAACGGTCATTGGCGTATCGAGCAATTCTTCAATCATCAGCTCGACTTCATCCGGAAGCTTGGTGCCTTTGCCGGAGAAGAACTTGATGCCATTGTCATCATGCGGATTGTGCGACGCACTGATCACGATGCCAGCCTCGGCATGGAAGGTGCGCGTCAGGTAGGCAATCGCCGGGGTCGGCATCGGACCAAGGAGCATTACATCGGCACCTGCGGAGGTAAGCCCCGCCTCAAGCGCAGACTCGAACATGTAGCCGGAGATCCGGGTGTCCTTGCCTACCAGGACCTTGCAGGCGCCCATCTTGCGGAACGCCATACCTGCAGCCCAGCCGAGCTTGAGCATGAAATCAGGAGTAATCGGGTATTCCCCGACACGCCCACGAATACCATCGGTGCCAAAATATTTTTTGCTCATAAGTGCTCCATCATTCTTATTCGGCTGATTCCACTGCGGCAATCATCCGCACCACATCCATTGTTTCGGCTACATCATGGACGCGCAATATACGCGCACCTTTCGCCGTAGCCAGCGCCGCGAGCGCCAAACCACCGTACAGCCGGTCTCCCACCTGACGATTCAACGCCTGACCAATCATGCTCTTTCGTGAAACCCCGACCAACAGGGGCCGCCCCAAGGCATGCAGGGCTTCCATATGTTTGAACAAACTCAGATTGTGCTGCAAGGTTTTGGCGAAGCCAAAGCCGGGGTCAAGAATGATCCGCTCGGCTGCAATACCCGCCAATGAACACTGGACCATGCGCTCGGCGAGAAACTCACCGACTTCCCTTGTAACGTCCTGATACTGTGGATTGTCCTGCATATCGCCCGGCTCTCCCAGCATATGCATCAGGCAAACCGGTAGCCCGGTGGCCGCTGCAGCATCCAGCGCACCATCGCGACGCAACGAACGCACGTCATTGATCAACCCGGCACCCAGGCGCGCAGTTTCACGCATGACGGCTGGCGTGGAGGTGTCGACCGAGATGATGACGTCAAGCTCGCGACTGATGCGCTCGACAATGGGCGCTACGCGTTCCAGCTCCTCCAGCGGCGATACCGCCCTGGCACCGGGGCGGGTGGATTCGCCGCCGACATCGATCAGCGTCGCGCCGGCCGCCACCATGGCCTCGGCATGGCGCATGGCCGCGTCGAGCTGGCTGTATTGGCCACCATCGGAGAAAGAATCAGGAGTGACATTGAGAATACCCATGACATGCGTCTGGGCCAAATCAAGAACCCGGTTGCCGCAAGGCAACCGGGTCGAGGACTGAACAGAAGTCATTTCAAACCTTATACGTCAGCAGCAGGACCGCCGATCGGTGTTTCCGGACGCTCATCCTGCACCACCGGAGGGGTGCCGGAAGTACCTGTGCCACCCGACCAGTCGCGTGGCTCGCGAGGTGTACGACCCGCCATGATGTCGTCGATCTGCTCGGCATCGATCGTTTCGTACTTCATCAAGGCATCGGCCATCGCATCGAGCTTGTCACGGTTGTCCGTGAGAATCTGCTTCGCCGTGCCATAGCACTGATCGATGATGCTGCGCACTTCGGAGTCGATCAGCTTGGCTGTCTCACCAGAGAAGCTTGCATTCTGACCGCCACCGCCGCGACCAAGGAACACTTCACCCTCTTCTTCGGCGTACATCAGCGGGCCGAGCTTTTCCGAAAGACCCCACTTGGTCACCATGTTCCGCGCAATCTGGCTGGCGCGCATGATGTCGTTGGAAGCACCGGTGGTCACGCCATCGAAGCCCAGGGTCATTTCTTCAGCGATACGACCGCCGTACAGCGAGCAGATCTGGCTGATCAATGCACGCTTGGACAGGCTGTAACGATCCTCTTCCGGCAGGAACATGGTTACACCCAGCGCACGACCGCGCGGGATGATCGACACCTTGTACACCGGATCGTGCTCAGGCACGACACGACCCACAATGGCGTGGCCCGCTTCGTGATAAGCCGTGTTCTGTTTTTCCTTCTCGGACATGACCATGGATTTGCGCTCGGCACCCATCATGATCTTGTCTTTCGCCAGTTCGAATTCCTTCATCTCGACGATGCGCTTGCCGGCACGGGCAGCGAACAACGATGCCTCGTTGACCAGGTTGGCCAGGTCGGCACCGGAGAAGCCTGGAGTACCACGAGCGATCACGGCCGGAGCAACGTCGTCGCCCATCGGCACCTTGCGCATGTGAACCTTGAGAATCTGTTCGCGACCGCGGATGTCCGGCAGACCGACCACAACCTGACGGTCGAAACGGCCTGGGCGCAGCAACGCAGGGTCCAGCACATCAGGACGGTTGGTCGCAGCAATCACGATGATGCCGTCATTCATTTCGAAGCCGTCCATCTCGACCAGCAATTGGTTGAGAGTCTGCTCGCGCTCGTCGTGACCACCACCCATGCCAGCGCCACGATGGCGACCGACCGCATCGATTTCGTCGATGAAGATGATGCATGGAGCATGTTTCTTGGCCTGTTCGAACATGTCGCGAACACGACTGGCACCCACACCGACGAACATTTCGACGAAGTCGGAGCCGGAAATGGTGAAGAACGGTACCTTGGCTTCGCCGGCGATGGCCTTGGCCAGCAAGGTTTTACCGGTACCCGGAGGACCAACCATCAGCACGCCGCGAGGAATACGGCCACCCAGGCGCTGGAATTTGCCCGGATCGCGCAGGAACTCGACCAACTCACCGACTTCTTCCTTGGCTTCGTCGCAACCGGCAACGTCAGCCAGGGTCGTTTTCACCTGATCTTCGGAGAGCAGGCGCGCCTTGCTTTTACCGAAGCTCATCGGCCCGCCCTTGCCACCCGCACCGCCCTGCATCTGCCGCATGAAGAACATGAACACGGCGATGATCACGAGGATCGGGAAGCTGGCGACCAGAAGCTGGGTCCAGATGCTTTGCTGTTCAGGCTGCTTGCCTTCGACCACGACGTGGTTATCCACCAGGTCGCCGATCAGGCCGTTGTCCTGGATCGCCGGACGAATGGTCTTGAAGCTGTCGCCATCGTTGCGTTTGCCGGTAATCACGTAGCCATCAACCGCCACGCGCTCGACCTTGCCATCCTTGACCTGCTGGATGAAGTCGGAATAGTTGAGGGTCTGCGGCTCGTTAGGGCTGGAGAAGTTGTTCATCACCGTCACCAGGACAGCCGCGATGATCAACCACAGGATCAGATTCTTTGCCATATCGTTCAATTAACTACCCTCTGAAGCAAGCTCCGCTACTGACGCGCGCTTCGCATGATATTCACCGGCCTAACTTACTACATTACCTACGACTTGGCAGGCGCCGTCTGTAACCCTTTGTGAAACACTTCCTACACAATATTCGCTAATTCTGACAAGGCGTAATACAAAAATCCTATCACCCTGATCGAAAACTCACTCAACCCTCACTGCGTCCGCGGAAACCGCGCCCCAGCAGGTACTGCTCGCGAGAACGGTCGCGCGACGAGGTCGGCTTGCGCATCTGCACCTTCTCGAACTGCTGGCGAACGCTCTTGTGGAACTCGTCGAAGCCTTCGCCCTGGAAGATCTTGATCAAAAAATCACCACCGGGCTTGAGCACCCGGGTCGACAGATCCAGTGCCAACTCGCACAGGAACATCGCTCGCGGCATGTCTACGGCCGGTAATCCACTCATATTGGGGGCCATATCGGAAATCACAAGGTCTACTTCCTTATTTCCGACGGCATCGAGGATCCGGGCCAGCACGGCATCCTCGGTAAAGTCCCCTTGAATGAAGGTCACGTCCGGGATGCTGTCCATTTCCAGAATGTCAGAAGCGATCAGTGTGCCCTGCCCGCCAATCAGACGACTGGTCACCTGGGACCACCCACCGGGAGCCGCACCAAGGTCGATTACGCTCATGCCCGGACGGATCAGACGGTCCTTTTCCTGGATCTCCAGCAGTTTGTAGCTGGCGCGGGAACGGTACCCGTCTTTTTGTGCCATTTTGACGAATGGGTCGTTGAAATGTTCTTGCAGCCACTTAAGGCTTGTCTTGGAACGGGCCACGGGATACCTCGGAAATAAAACGGGTCGTGATTAACTGGGCGGTCCCGGACTCGCTCGGGTAAACTGGCCGCCGCTTTTTACAAGATCAGACGCAGGGGTCAGATTATGCCGCTCACTCAAGAGCAGAAGAAACAGTACAAATCCATTGGCCACCATCTGAAACCAGTTTTGATTGTGGCAGACAATGGTTTGACTGAAGGTGTGTTAGCCGAACTCGAACGCGCTTTGGCGGATCACGAGCTGATCAAGATCAAGCTCAACATCCTCGATCGCGAATCGCGCCTGGCGTCCATTGCAGAGCTCTGCAAGGTCGGCAAAGCGGATCTGGTTCAGGTCATCGGCAAGATGGCACTGATCTACCGCAAGAACTTCAGCGTCAACAAGCAGCTGTCGAACGTCCATCGCTTCAAGTGATGGCAAGGGTCAAGGGTGTGCTTCGCGCACCCTGCCACTCCATCCCGGCACCGGTTGCAGCACCAGCACAACTCCGGTAAAGCCCAGAACAAGATAGCTGAACGCCTGCCAACGCACGGCATCCGGCCAGCCAAAACGCACCGCGAAGTACATCGCGCACGCGCACAGCGCCATCAACAGCAGTTGCCCGCGAATATCCCGCCATAGACTGACAAGGCCCTCGGCCTTTATCAGCACCAAAGCCTGAAAAATCAAACACGCCGTAGCGACCCCCACTACCAACGCATTGAGCGTGCCGGCGATTTCGTCGATCAGTAGCGGCGCCAGGCCAATTCGCCCCAGCACCGGCAACAGACCGATTTGCAACAGCCACAAGCCGCCGACCCACAGCATCTGGGTCAGCTGCCAAAGCATGGCGCCCGCACGAAGCGGGCGCCGGCCTTCAGATGTGGCGAACTTCGACAATCTCGTACTCGATAACGCCGCCAGGCGTCTTGACTGCAACCACATCACCCTCTTCCTTGGCAATCAAGGCGCGGGCAATCGGTGAGCCGACAGAGATCTTGCCGAGCTTGATGTCAGCCTCGTCCTCACCAACGATCTGGTAAGTCACGCTTTCATCGGTTTCGACGTTGGCGATTTCGACGGTCGTGCCGAAAATCACCTTGCCGGTGTGAGGAATGCTCGTCACATCGATGACCACCGCATTCTGCATGCGGCCTTCGATATCACGGATCCGTGCCTCGACCATACCCTGCTGCTCACGGGCAGCGTGGTATTCGGCATTTTCCTTCAAGTCACCCAACTCGCGGGCCGTACCGATGTCCTGGCTGAGCTTCGGACGAACGACCTTGGTCAGGTGAATGTGCTCTTCTTCCAGGGCGCGAGCGCCCTGAACGGTCATTGGGTACTTCGTTATGCTCATGCCTTCAATCCTGCGTGTAGATCCTGCAAGCGGCGTACGGTCTTCTCGGGACCGAACTTCAGCGCTTCACAGATGGCTTCGCCAGCAGCAATGGTGGTGGTGCAGTAAATCTTGTGCTGCAGGGCATTACGACGAATGGAGTACGAATCAGCGATCGACTGACGACCTTCGGTGGTGTTGATGATCAGCGTGACTTCGTCATTCTTGATCATGTCGACCACGTGCGGACGACCTTCGGTCACCTTGTTCACACGGCGCACTTTCAGGCCTGCAGCCTCGATCAGCTTGGCAGTACCGGCAGTGGCAACCACTTCGAAGCCCAAGTTGATCAGATCACGGGCCACGCCCGCAACCAGCGGCTTGTCGTCGTCACGCACACTGATGAACGCAGTACCGCCGGTCGGCAATACTTCGCTGGCACCCATCTGGGCCTTGGCGAACGCCTCACCGAAGGTGTCACCCACACCCATCACTTCACCGGTGGACTTCATCTCAGGGCCGAGGATCGGGTCAACGCCAGGGAATTTGGCGAACGGGAACACCGCCTCTTTCACGCTGTAGAAGTTCGGGATGATTTCCTTGGTGAAACCCAGCTCTTTCAGGGTCTTACCGGCCATCACGCGTGCCGCGATCATCGCCAGGGAAACGCCGATGCACTTGGACACGAACGGTACGGTACGGGAAGCACGCGGGTTGACTTCGATGACGTAGATGTCTTCGCCTTGCAGCGCCAACTGAACGTTCATCAGGCCAACCACGCCCAGTTCCAGGGCCATTTTCTTGACCTGTTCGCGCATCTCGTCCTGGATGTGCGCCGGCAGCGAGTATGGCGGCAGCGAGCACGCGGAGTCACCGGAGTGAACACCGGCCTGCTCGATGTGCTGCATGATCGCGCCGATCACCACGTCCTTGCCGTCGCAGACCGCATCCACGTCCATTTCGATGGCGCAGTTGAGGAAGTGGTCCAGCAGCACCGGGCTGTCGTTGGACACTTGAACCGCTTCACGCAGGTAGCGCTTGAGCTCTTCTTCTTCGTAAACGATTTCCATCGCACGACCGCCCAGTACGTAGGACGGACGCACCACCAACGGGTAACCGATCTTGCTGGCGGCACGAATGGCTTCGTCTTCGCTGCGCACGGTGGCGTTCGGCGGCTGACGCAGGTTCAGGCGCTGGACCATCTGCTGGAAGCGCTCACGGTCTTCGGCGCGGTCGATTGCATCAGGGCTGGTGCCGATGATCGGCACGCCAGCGGCTTCCAGGGCACGAGCCAGTTTCAGCGGGGTCTGGCCGCCGTACTGGACGATCACGCCTTTCGGCTTCTCGACGCGGACGATTTCCAGCACGTCTTCCAGGGTCACTGGTTCGAAGTACAGGCGATCGGAGGTGTCGTAGTCGGTGGATACGGTTTCCGGGTTGCAGTTGACCATGATGGTCTCGTACCCGTCATCGCGCAGGGCCAGTGCCGCGTGTACGCAGCAGTAGTCGAACTCGATGCCCTGGCCGATACGGTTTGGGCCGCCGCCAAGGATCATGATCTTGTCGCGACCCGATGGCGCGGCTTCGCACTCTTCTTCGTACGTCGAGTACAGATAGGCGGTGTCGGTGGCGAACTCGGCGGCGCAAGTGTCGACGCGCTTGTAGACCGGGAAGATTTCCAGCTTGTGGCGGTGAGCGCGCAGGCTCTTCTCGGTCACACCCAGCAGCTTGGCCAGGCGCATATCGGAGAAGCCCTTGCGCTTGAGGCGGAACATCAGGTCGCGGTCGATGCTGGTCAGACCCAGGGTCTTGACCTTCGCTTCTTCCTTGATCAGGTCTTCCATCTGCACCAGGAACCAAGGATCGATCATGGTCATGCCGAAGATGTCTTCGACGCTCATGCCGGCGCGCATTGCGTCCGCCACGTACCAGATACGCTCGGCGCCCGGCACGGTCAGCTCGCGCTTGAGTACGCTCATGCTTTCCGGGTTGGCCAGATCAACTTTCTCGTCCAGGCCACAAACACCGACTTCCAGGCCGCGCAGGGCTTTCTGCAGGGATTCCTGGAAAGTACGGCCGATGGCCATGACTTCACCGACCGACTTCATCTGAGTGGTCAGGCGCGCGTCAGCCTTGGAGAACTTCTCGAAGGCAAAGCGTGGCAGCTTGGTGACGACGTAGTCGATGGACGGCTCGAAGGACGCCGGGGTCTTGCCGCCGGTGATGTCGTTCGACAGTTCGTCGAGGGTGTAGCCCACAGCCAGCTTGGCCGCGACCTTGGCGATCGGGAAGCCGGTGGCTTTCGAGGCCAGTGCCGAGGAACGGGATACACGCGGGTTCATCTCGATCACGACCATGCGGCCGGTGTTCGGGCAGATACCGAACTGAACGTTGGAACCACCGGTTTCCACGCCGATCTCGCGCAGTACCGCCAGGGAGGCGTTACGCAGGATCTGGTATTCCTTGTCGGTCAGGGTCTGTGCAGGAGCCACGGTGATCGAGTCACCGGTGTGCACGCCCATCGGGTCGAAGTTTTCGATGGAGCAGACGATGATGCAGTTGTCCTTCTTATCGCGGACAACCTCCATCTCGTACTCTTTCCAACCAATGAGCGATTCGTCGATCAGCAGTTCCTTGGTCGGCGACAGGTCCAGGCCACGGGCGCAGATTTCTTCGAACTCTTCACGGTTGTAGGCGATACCACCACCGGTGCCGCCCATGGTGAAGGACGGACGAATGATGCACGGGAAGCCGAGCTTCTCGAGGACCGCATTGGCCTCTTCCATGCTGTGGGCGATACCGGAACGCGGGCACGCCAGGCCGATGGATTTCATGGCCTTGTCGAAACGCGAGCGGTCTTCAGCCTTGTCGATGGTGTCGGCATTGGCACCGATCATCTCTACGCCGAACTTCTCCAGAACGCCTTCGCGCTCCAGGTCCAGGGCGCAGTTCAGAGCGGTCTGGCCACCCATGGTTGGCAGCAGCGCGTCCGGACGCTCCTTTTCGATGATCTTGGCAACGGTCTGCCACTTGATCGGCTCGATGTAGGTGGCGTCGGCCATGGCCGGGTCGGTCATGATGGTGGCCGGGTTGGAGTTCACCAGGATGACGCGGTAACCCTCTTCGCGCAGGGCCTTGCAGGCCTGGGCGCCGGAGTAGTCGAATTCGCAGGCCTGGCCGATCACGATCGGGCCAGCGCCGAGAATCAGGATGCTTTTAATGTCTGTACGTTTTGGCATGGGTTTGTCACTCAAATCCGCAGGTCAGTCGGCAAGCCGTCTTGTTCAATCTCTGACTTGAGGGGGCCACCGGTATCGGGGCCGCCCTCAAGCTGTGCTACATCAAGGACGAGCGATCAGCGTCGCTTGGCCATCTCGTTGATGAAGCGATCGAACAATGGCGCTACGTCGTTCGGGCCAGGGCTGGCTTCAGGGTGACCCTGGAAGCTGAAGGCGCTCTTGTCGGTACGCTCGATACCCTGCAGGGTGCCGTCGAACAGCGATTTGTGGATCGCGCGAACGTTGGCTGGCAGGGTCGCCTCGTCTACGGCAAAACCGTGGTTCTGGCTGGTGATCATCACCACGCCGCTGTCCAGATCCTGGACGGGGTGGTTGGCACCGTGGTGGCCGTGACCCATTTTCAGGGTCTTGGCGCCGGAGGCCAGGGCCAGCAGCTGGTGACCGAGGCAGATACCGAAGACCGGAATTTCGGTTTCCAGCACATCCTTGATCGCCTGGATCGCATAGTCGCAAGGCTCCGGATCACCAGGGCCGTTGGACAGGAACACGCCGTCCGGCTTCAGCGCCAGTGCATCGGCAGCAGGCGTTTGCGCAGGCACGACGGTCACGCGGCAACCGCGCTCGACCAGCATGCGCAGGATGTTCACCTTGACGCCGTAGTCGTAGGCCACGACGTGGTACGGCAGCTCGGAGGCTTCGAGGGTCGCGTGGCTGTCGGTTTTCAGATCCCAGACAGTCGAGCGCCACTCGTAGCTTTCCTTGGTGCTGACGACTTTCGCCAGGTCCATGCCCTTGAGGCCAGGGAAACCCTGGGCGGCGGCGATGGCAGCTTCTTCGGAAATGTTGTCGCCGGCCATGATGCAGCCGTTCTGCGCGCCTTTTTCACGCAGGATGCGCGTCAGGCGGCGAGTGTCGATACCGGCGATGGCCACAACATTGTTGGCCTTCAGGTAGTCGGACAGGGACATCGTGTTACGCCAGTTGCTCGCCACCAGTGGCAGGTCACGGATGACCAGGCCGGCAGACCAGACGCGGTTGGACTCGGCGTCTTCCGGCGTGGTGCCGGTATTGCCGATGTGCGGATAAGTCAGGGTAACGATTTGTTGGGCGTAGGAAGGATCGGTAAGGATTTCCTGATAGCCGGTCATTGCGGTGTTGAACACCACCTCACCAACGGTCTGACCGTCGGCTCCAATGGCTTCGCCGCGAAAAATGCTGCCATCAGCAAGGGCGAGTATGGCTGGCTTAGTCAAGAAGACCTCCCGTAAATAAAGCCTGAAAGGGCGATCGCAGGTTGTAAAAAAGCGGAGTGACGTATGGACACGTCACCCCGCTTGTTCACTGAATTATTCTGCGCGCTTTTAGTGGACACACTAAAGCTGTAGCTTACAGAAAAAGGCATTTTTGGTCTACCGCCAATGAGCCTTAAAGGCTGGAGAATGCGACAGGACGTCGCTTGGCGGAATAAAACCGGGCTCGAACGCTGTGCGCGAGCCCGATTTCGGGCGCATCTTAACGCAGGTCGAGCACGTCTTGCATGTCATAAAGGCCAGGCTCGCGCCCGTCCAGCCACAACGCAGCACGCACCGCCCCCTTGGCGAAGGTCATGCGGCTGGAGGCTTTATGGGTGATCTCCAGACGCTCACCTTCGCAGGCAAACAGCACCGTGTGATCACCAACCACATCACCACCGCGCACGGTGGCAAAGCCGATGGTTTCACGCTCACGCACACCGGTATGGCCTTCACGACCATAAACCGCGACCTTCTGCAGATCACGATCCAGCGCGCCAGCGATCACCTCACCCATGCGCAGGGCCGTACCGGACGGCGCATCGATCTTGTGACGGTGATGCGCTTCGATGATTTCGATATCCGCCTCATCACCCAGCACGCGTGCAGCCATATCGAGCAGCTTCAGCGACAGGTTCACACCAACGCTGAAGTTGGCAGCGAAGACGATGGGAATATCTTTGCCCGCCTCGGCCAGCAACTGCTTCTGCGCAGCGTCCAGCCCGGTGGTGCCGATCACCATGGCCTTGCCTGCCTTGCGGCAGAAGGCCAGGTTTTTCAGCATGACTTCCGGCAGCGTAAAGTCGATCAACACGTCGAACTCTTCCGCCACGGACTCCAGGCTGCCGGTCAGCGGCACACCAATGCGCCCCAGCGAAGCCAACTCACCCGCATCCACGCCAATCAGCGTGCTGCCAGGGCGCACAACGGCCGCCGTCAGACCGGTCAGGGGCGCGCGCTGCTGCACGGCCTCGATGAGGATTTTACCCATGCGCCCGGCAGCGCCCATCACAGCTATACGTCGCATGCCGACTCCTTACAAATCGCCGAAGAAGCGCTTGACGCCTTCGAACCAGCCAGTGGTTTTCGGCGAATGACTGTTGTCGTCCGCCAGCGAGCTGCGGAACTCCTCGAGCATTTCGCGCTGGCGACGGCTCAGGTTGACCGGAGTCTCGACCGCCACACGGCACATCAGGTCACCGGCACCGCCACCGCGCACGGGCGCAACACCCTTGCCACGAACACGGAACTGCTTGCCGGTCTGGGTCCCTTCAGGGATCTTCAGCTTGACGCGACCATCAAGGGTCGGAATCTCCAGCTCGCCACCCAGCGCCGCATCGACGAAGCTGATCGGCACTTCGCAGAACAGATGCTTGCCGTCACGCTGGAAGATCGCGTGCTCACGCACATTGATCACCACGTACAGGTCGCCAGTCGGGCCACCCTGAGCACCCGCCTCGCCTTCGCCGGACAGACGAATGCGGTCACCGGTATCGACACCGGCCGGCACTTTCACCGACAGGGTCTTGTACTCTTCGACACGACCTTCGCCGTGGCAGGAATCGCACGGATCGGAAATGATCTTGCCCTGGCCATGGCAACGCGGGCAGGTCTGCTGCACCGAGAAGAAGCCTTGCTGCATGCGCACCTGGCCGATACCACCGCAAGTCGGGCAGGTCACCGGCGCAGAGCCTCTCTTGGCACCGGAGCCGTCGCAAGGCTTGCAATTGACCAGCGTCGGAACGCGGATGTTCACGGTCGTACCGCGCACCGCTTCCTCGAGGTCCAGTTCCAGGGTGTAGCGCAAGTCACTGCCGCGCTGAGCGCCACCACGGGAACCGCCGCGACCACCACCGAAGAAATCACTGAAGACATCGCCAAAGATATCGGAGAAGTTCTGACCACCGAACCCGGCACCGCCGCCACCCATGCTTGGGTCGACACCGGCATGACCGTACTGGTCGTATGCCGCGCGCTTGCTGGAATCCGACAGCACTTCGTAGGCCTCGTTGGCCTCCTTGAATTTCTCTTCCGACGCCTTGTCATCCGGATTACGGTCCGGGTGGTGCTTCATCGCCAGGCGACGGTAGGCCTTTTTCAGGTCCGCTTCGCTTGAGCCACGCTCAACACCCAACACTTCGTAATAGTCACGCTTTGCCATAAGTCTTTGCACTCTTGAGGACGTCCGACAAAACCCTCCTGAGTCTGCCGAACTCGTTGAGCCCCAATACAGGCCCGGACCCAACTCACGTCAATTCAACGATCCTGGTCTTTGATTCAATGCGGTACTTGCGGCTCGAAAAGCAGGAGCATTCCCGGCCATACCACCAGTACGCGAACACTGTCGCATACTGTAAAAATTCGCGTATTCCAGACACGCCAACGCGGGAGCAAGCTCCCGCGCGGCGACATCCTACCAGTCACTGCCCAAAGGCAGTCAACCGGCCGACCAACAACTTACTTGTGGTCTTTGACTTCTTCGAACTCGGCATCAACAACGTCGTCAGCCTTTTGCGCCTTGTCGTCGTGCGGTGCTGCACCTTCAGCAGGCTGAGCCTGTTCGGCGTACATCTTCTGCGCCACTGGAGCGGAGACTTTCGACAGCTCTTCAACCTTGGCTTCGATAGCAGCCTTGTCGTCGCCTTTAACGGCGGCTTCCAGGGCAACCACTGCCGCTTCGATTGCAGTCTTCTCTTCAGCGGTCACTTTATCGCCGGCATCGGTAACCATTTTGCGCGTCGAGTGAACCAGTGCGTCGCCCTGGTTGCGAGCGGTGGCCAGCTCTTCGAACTTGCGGTCTTCCTCGGCGTTCGCCTCGGCATCACGCACCATGCGCTCGATTTCTTCGTCGGACAGACCGGAGTTGGCCTTGATCACGATCGACTGAGTCTTGCCGGTAGCCTTGTCTTTCGCACCTACGTGCAGGATGCCGTTGGCGTCGATGTCGAAGGTCACTTCGATCTGCGGCACACCACGTGGAGCTGGTGGAATGTCGGCCAGGTCGAACTTGCCCAGGGACTTGTTCTGCGCGGCTTGCTTACGCTCGCCCTGCAGCACGTGAATGGTCACGGCGCCCTGGTTGTCGTCGGCAGTCGAGAACACTTGCGATTTCTTGGTAGGAATCGTGGTGTTTTTCTCGATCAGCGCGGTCATCACGCCACCCATGGTTTCGATACCCAGGGTCAGCGGGCTGACGTCGAGCAGCAGAACGTCTTTCACGTCACCGGCCAGTACCGCGCCCTGGATAGCAGCACCCATAGCAACCGCTTCGTCCGGGTTCACGTCTTTACGAGCTTCTTTACCGAAGAACTCGGTTACCAGCTTCTGAACCAGTGGCATACGGGTCTGACCGCCCACCAGGATCACGTCGTTGATCGCGCCAACGTCGATACCGGCATCTTTCATCGCGATGCGGCAAGGTTCGATGGTGCGCTGAACCAGGTCTTCCACCAATGCTTCGAGCTTGGCGCGGGAGATCTTCACGTTCAGGTGCTTGGGACCGGTAGCGTCTGCAGTGATGTACGGCAGGTTCACGTCGGTCGACTGGCTCGAGGACAGTTCGATCTTGGCTTTTTCAGCAGCTTCTTTCAGGCGCTGCATGGCCAGCGGGTCACCCTTGAGGTTCATGCCGCTTTCTTTTTTGAATTCGTCGACGAGGTAGTCGATCAGACGAATGTCAAAGTCTTCACCGCCCAGGAACGTATCACCGTTGGTGGCCAGTACTTCGAACTGGTGCTCACCATCGACTTCAGCGATCTCGATCACGGAAACGTCGAAAGTACCGCCGCCCAGGTCGTAAACGATCACGGTGTGATCGCCCTTCGCCTTGTCCATACCGTAAGCCAGAGCAGCTGCGGTTGGTTCGTTGATGATACGTTTTACGTCCAGACCGGCGATGCGGCCGGCGTCTTTGGTCGCTTGACGCTGGCTGTCGTTGAAGTAGGCCGGAACGGTGATCACCGCTTCAGTCACGGTCTCGCCGAGGTAGTCTTCGGCGGTCTTTTTCATCTTCTTCAGGATTTCAGCCGAGATTTGTGGCGGTGCCATTTTCTGGCCGTTCACTTCAACCCAGGCGTCGCTGTTGTCAGCCTTGACGATCTTGTAAGGGACCATCTGGATGTCTTTCTGCACGACTTCTTCGTCGAAACGACGACCGATCAGACGCTTCACCGCATACAGGGTGTTGTGCGGATTGGTCACAGCCTGACGCTTGGCCGACTGGCCAACCAGAATTTCGCCATCGTTGGCGTAAGCGATGATCGACGGCGTGGTACGCGCGCCTTCAGCGTTTTCAATAACTTTTGCCTTGCCGTTTTCCAGCACGGAGACGCAGGAGTTGGTAGTCCCCAGGTCGATACCGATGATTTTGCCCATGTTCACTCTCCCGAAACTTTGGATTTGGTTGCCGCAGCAGTGGTGGCTAACTGCGGTAGCACTTAAACGCTTGACTTATAAATGGGGGCCTTGCGGCGGATTTCAAGCCTGCTCGTCAATCGAGGGCGAAACCGGCGCAGGCGCCTTGCTGACCACGACCATGGCCGGGCGCAGCAGGCGACCATTGAGCTGATAGCCCTTCTGGAACACCTTCAGAACGCTGTTCGGCTCGACATCGGCGCTTTCCTGCATGGCCATTGCCTGATGCTGAACGGCATTGAACGGTTCGCCATGCGGATCGATCGCTTCGAGCTGATAACGCTTGAGGGTGTCGTGGAACATTTTCAGGGTCAGCTCGATGCCTTCGCGCATCGGACGGATGCTTTCGTCGTCCGGGCTGGACAGTTCCAGGCCGCGCTCCAGGCTGTCGACGATCGGCAGCAGGTCGCCGGCGAATTTTTCCAGCGCGAACTTGTGAGCCTTCTCCACATCCTGCTCGGCGCGACGGCGGACGTTCTGCAGATCGGCGGCTACACGCAAAGCCTGATCCTGAGCGCCTGCCAGTTGCTCTTCGAGCACTTGTACACGAGCCGCCAGGTCTTCACCCGAAGCCTCGGGCGCCTGGTTGGCGTCTGGGTTTTGCGTATCCACTGTCTGTTCGTCAGCCATAGATTTCTCCTTTCAATATCGTCCGCGAGCTCGACTCGCGCTTCTGCCCAGCTATATGGGGCCGCAAAATCCGGCTTCAAGGGGGGCCCGATCATTAACCCTACAAAAAACAACTGCATTGTCATTCCCGCCCGCGATAAGGGTTTCGTCGGACCAAGCCAATCGAGCTAACGAGGGGCATTGTCAGCCAGAAACAAAACACTGTATAAATAACCAGACCTAACACCTGGGAGCGGCCCATATGCTGGTGCACCTGTCCGTACACAACTACGCCATCGTTGAACATCTCGATCTCGAACTCGATCGCGGGATGAGCGTGATCACCGGGGAAACCGGCGCGGGCAAGTCGATCATGCTCGACGCGCTGGGCCTTACCCTGGGTGATCGCGCCGACAGCGGCGTGGTCCGCCCCGGCGCCGACAAGGCCGATATCCTGGCCACCTTTGATCTGGCCGACATTCCGGAAGCCAGCGCCTGGCTGGCCGAGCGCGACCTCGAAAACGACGGTCCGTGCATCCTGCGCCGGGTGATCACATCCGAAGGGCGCTCGCGTGGCTATATCAACGGCACGCCCTGCCCGCTTGGCGACCTCAAGGCGCTGGGCGAATTGCTGATCGACATTCACAGCCAGCACGAGCACCAATCCCTGCTCAAGACCGATACCCACCGTCGCCTGCTCGATGAATATGCCGGCGCGACGGATCTTGCCCGTCAGGTTCAACTCGCCGCCCAACGCTGGCGCCAGACCCGCCAGGAACTGGAGCGACTCTCCAACTCCGGTGACGAACAACGCGCCCGTCATCAGTTGCTCAGCTATCAACTCGAAGAGCTGGAAAACCTCGGCCTTGGTGACAACGAGCTGGAGCAGCTGGAACAGGAACACAAGAACCTGACCAACGCCGAAACCCTGCTGGGAATCTGCCGGCAAGTCGTCGAGCAATGCAGTGAAAGTGATTCGGGGAATGTCCTCAATGCACTCACCGCCAGCCTCAACCGCCTGTCGAGCGTGAACAGCTCGATCGGGGCTCTGGGTGAAGCCAGCAGCCTGTTGACCAGTGCTCAGATCCAGGTTGAAGAGGCCGTAGGTGAACTGAACCGCTTCCTCGACAATTTCGACGCCGACCCGTCGCGCCTTCAATACCTTGAAGAGCGCCTCGACGCGATCTACACCCTGGCACGCAAACACCGCATCCAGCCAACCGAAGTTGCCGAGATGCAACAGAAACTGCTGGATGAAATCGAGACCCTGAACGCCAACGACGAATCCATCGAGCGACTGAGCGATGAGCTGTCGTCCTATGCTCGGCACTATCAGGAAAGGGCCCGGGAACTGAGCGACCTGAGGCACCAGGCGTCGAACAGCCTGGCCAGCGCCGTGGAGCAGGAAATCCAGCGCCTGGGCATGCCTGGCGGGCGCTTTACCATTGAACTGCGACCCAACAGCAGCGATGAGCTACTGCCCAATGGCCTGGAACAGGTAGAACTGCTGGTCAGCGCCAACCCTGGCCAGCCGTTGAAGGCCCTGGCGAAAGTGGCGTCCGGCGGCGAACTGTCACGGATCAGCCTGGCGATCCAGGTAATCACTGCACAGACTTCCCGTGTTCCGACCCTGGTATTCGACGAAGTCGACGTCGGCATTGGTGGCCCGACCGCAGAAATCGTCGGCCAGTTGCTGCGCAGGCTCGGCGAGCGCGGACAGGTATTGACCGTGACCCACTTGCCGCAAGTGGCAGCGCAAGGACATCAACATCTATTCGTGCACAAGGTGCGCGGTGAGGATGCCACCCGCACAGCCGTTTCCAGATTGAGCAAAAACGACCGCGTCGAAGAAGTCGCACGAATGCTGGGTGGCATTGACCTCACCAAAGAGTCCCTGGCTCATGCCAGGAAAATGGTGGTTGCCGCAAAAGCTTAAATTTAAATAGAGGCAGAAAGCACGAAGGCGACCCTGGGGTCGCCTTCGCTCGTTTCGCGAACTGGTGTTCGCGCGACATGCTTACTTTTTCTTGCGCACGTACAGCACCAGATTGTGATCAACCATCTCGAAGCCATACTTGTCGACGATTGCTTTCTGAAGCCGCTCGATTTCCTCGTCGAAGAATTCGATCACTTCACTGGTTTCGACGTTGACCATATGGTCGTGATGCTTTCCGTCGTCCAGTTCGAAGACCGCATGGCCTCCGTCGAAGTTGTGCCGCACCACAAGGCCAGCTGCCTCGAACTGGGTCAGAACACGGTAAACCGTGGCCAGACCGACGTCCTCACCAGCCTCCATAAGGGCCTTGTAGACATCCTCGGCACTCATGTGGCGCTGCTCGGCGGAATCGAGCATTTGCAGAATTTTGACCCGTGGCAGGGTCACTTTGAGGCCGGCTTTGCGTAGTTCGCTATTTTCAACCATGGTCAGCTTTCTCGCGATGCTGCTTCGCAGCTTCTCTTAATGCGGGTATGATCGGCGTTTACGTTGTCCCAGCCAAGATAGTGGAAGTCGCCCACCGATGCAAAACACCAAGCTCTTGCTAACCAGTTTCACCTTTGTGGGACTGCTCGCACTCGCCGGTTGTTCATTCCCCGGGGTTTACAAAATCGACATCCAGCAGGGCAATGTCGTCACGCAGGACATGATAGACCAGTTACGCCCGGGAATGACCCGCAAGCAAGTACGGTTTATCATGGGCAACCCTCTGCTGACTGACACGTTCCATGCCGATCGCTGGGATTATCTGTACAGCCTGCAACCAGGTGGCGGTGAACGCCAGCAAGAACGCATCAGCGTTATCTTCAACCCAAATGATCAGCTTGTCAGCCTCTCCGGTGATTTCATGCCAGGTGTGAGCCGCGACGAAGCCATCCTCGGCAAGGACAGCGGCACGACAGTCACTGCCCCGGCAGAAAACGTCGAAAAGCCAAAACCGGAAAAACCGGTCAAGCCAGGTTCGTTGCTGGACCAGATCCAGAAGGACGTCGACGGCGTAGAAACCGTTCCGGTCCCGACGCCGCAACCACTGGAAACCTCGCCGCAATAATTTGCGACGCAATAAAAAGCCCGGCATGTCCGGGCTTTTTATTGCGTCGCGTTCGGTGACTTACTGATTCCGGGCCTTCGCCTCGGCAGCCTTGGCCGCACGCAGCCGGCGAACCTCTTTGGGATCAGCCAGCAATGGCCGATAAATCTCTATGCGATCCCCAGATTGAACCAAACGACTGTCGGGATCGACAACCACCTTACCGAAGATCCCCACAGGACACCCGGCCAGATCCAGCTCAGGGAATGCCCGACCTATACCGGATTTCAGCAAAGCGGCGCGAACAGTCGTTCCTGCTGGCACTTTCACCGGCAGAAGCACCTGGCGATCAACGGCGGCATACACCACCTCAACCCCGATATCCGCCTCAACCATGTATTTGCTTGGCCCGTTGGCAGAATGCATCCACCAGCGTATTGGCCGCCTGATTGAACAATGGCCCCAAGGTCGCACGAACAATCGGCCCTGCGTAATCGAATGAAAGGTCCAGGCTGATCTTGCAAGCCTTATCGGTCAACGCCTTGAACACCCAAATGCCATGCAACTGAGTGAACGGGCCCTCCTCAAGGTTCATTTCGATCGACTGGCCAGGAACCAGGGTATTGCGCGTCACGAAATGCTGGCTGAGGCCACCCTTCGCCACGCCAACGCTCGCCCGCATGTGCTCAGGCGAGCTCTCCAGGACTTCGGCCGCCGAGCACCACGGCAGAAACTCCGGATAGCGAGCCACGTCGTTGACCAGGTCATACAGCGCTTGTGCCGGATACGGCAGCAAGGCCGAACGTGAAATGTGTGTTGTCATGTCAGCGTTACTTCCACAGCTGGGCGGCAAACACTACGAGGATGCCGATAGGCGCCACATAGCGCATCAAGAACAAGGACAGACCAAACAGCGCAGGATTGCGCATCGACAATTCGTCGCGCACCGCTTCACGCCCCATGATCCAGCCCGCAAACACCACGAAACACAAACCGCCAAGCGGCAACATGAGTCGCGAGGTAAAGAAATCGATCACACCAAAGAAGTCGAGACCACCGGCTGCACCCCATTGGTAGAGGTGGAACATCCCGCCATCATTCACGAAAAACTTGGCCTCCTTCCAGATATTGAAGGAGAACACTGTGCCCAGGCCAACAAACCAGCAGCTGAAAGCCAACCAGAAGGTGACCCATGCACGACTGACTTTAGTGCGCTCGACCAGGTAGGCCACCATCGGCTCAAGCAGGGAAATCGCCGAACTCCAGGCAGCGACCGCCACCAGCACGAAGAACACCACACCCATCATTTGCCCGAACGCCACGTTACCGAAGGCAAACGGCAGGCTGACGAACATCAGCCCCGGCCCTTCGCTCGGATTCAGGCCCGCCGCGAAAACTATCGGAAACAATGCCAGGCCGGCCACCAGGGACACAAAGGTGTCGAGCAGCGCCACACCAACGACAGTCCCCGGTATCGACGAGTCCTTTGGCATGTAGGCGCCGTAGATCATGATCGAGCCGACGCCCACGCTCAGGGAAAAAAACGCATGCCCCATCGCGGGCAACAAGCCGTCCAGGACCTTTTCCGGGTGGAAGTCGAACATGAAATGCACGCCCTCCATGAAATGACCGGTGGTCATGCTGTAACCCAGCAGCACGAGGACCATCACGAACAACAAAGGCATCATGATGCGCAAACTGCGCTCAAGCCCGGCAACCACGCCCTTGGCGATCACCACCGCGGACAACAGCATGAAAATCGTGTGCCAGAGTGTCAGGCGCCAGGGATCGGCGATCACATTGCCGAAGTAAGCCCCCACCTGATCCGGCGTCGTGCCCTGGAAGTCGCCACGCCCCATGTCGATGATGTAATCCAGCGACCAGCCGCCAACCACACTGTAGAAAGACAGGATCAGCAACGCCGTGATCATTCCGGCGAATGCGCCCCAGGACCATTTGCCCGAGTGCCCCGCCTCAATCGCCAGCGCCTTCAAGGCATTCGCCGGGCTGTGCCGGGCACGTCGGCCGATCAGGGTTTCCGCCAGCATGACCGGCACGCCAATCAGCGCGATGCAAACCAGGAACATCAGCACGAAGGCGCCGCCACCATAGACGCCGACCATGTACGGGAATTTCCAGATACTACCCAGCCCCACGGCCGAACCGGTCGCGGCGAGTATGAAGACCCAGCGGCTAGCCCAACTGCCATGGACTGAAACCTTGTCTGTCGACATCGCTATCACGTCCGGCGTTCAAAAAAGAGGCCGCATTGTCCGGGATTCAATCAACCTGCTCAAGCACGTAGCAACACCGTAGCCGACTCGCGTGCAACTCCCTATAATGCCGCCCCTATGGCTAAACAGAAGAAACACCCAACAGGGACCATCGCGCAAAATAAAAAGGCGCGACACGATTACTTCATCGAACATCGGTTCGAGGCTGGTCTGGTCCTGGCCGGCTGGGAAGTAAAAAGTCTGCGGGCAAGCAAGTTGCAGCTGGTCGACAGCTACGTACTGCTCAAGGATGGCGAAGCCTGGCTGCTCGGCAGTCACATCACGCCCCTGACGACCGCCAGCACCCACGTCATCGCTGACCCGGTGCGCACCCGTAAATTGCTGCTCAATCGGCGCGAGCTGGAAAAGCTCTCCGCCGCCGTGCAGCAAAAGGGTTACGCCTGCGTGTGCCTGTCCTGGTACTGGAGCAAGCACATGGTCAAGTGCGAGATCGCTCTGGGCAAGGGCAAGAAGGAATACGACAAGCGTGATACCGAGCGCGAACGCGACGCCGGTCGCGAATTGCAGCGCGCGGTGCGCAACAAGGGCAAGGAAGAGTAATTCCCTTCGCGGGCAAGCCCGCTCCTACAGGGTTTCGGTGTACCTGTGGGAGCGGGCTTGCCCGCGAAAGCAATCTCACAAACGATATGGAACCGACTGGCTACATCCCCTTGCGCCGCTCCGCCCGGGCCATGCGCTGCACTTCCTGACGCACCTCTTCCAGCACCTCTTGCACATACAAAATGTGTCGACTGGAAACTTCCCGCGCCTGCTCCGCCCGCCCTTCAATAATCGCCTGATACAACTCCCGATGCTGCGTGATCAACATGTCGCGGGTTTCAGTGCGCTGCTTGTACATGCCACCGATGTTGGTCACCACGTTGCGCTTGAGCAGATCGAACAGCCCACGAATGGTGTGCAGCAACACGGCATTGTGGCTGGCCTCGGCGATCGCCAGGTGAAAGCTTGCGTCCGCCGCCCCCTCTTCGGCACGGCTCACCTCTTCGTGACGTGAATAGCAGTCCTGCAATTCGTTGAATGCCGCGGTCAGCCGCTCGCGATCCACATCAGTGGCACGCAGCGCCGCGTAGTAGGCACAGGACGCTTCCAGGGTATGGCGAAACTCCAGCAGATCGCGTTGCGCCTCGGGGTTGCTTTCCAGCAGATGCAACAAGGGATCACTGAAGGTGCTCCCCAGTGATTCCACCACATAGTTGCCGCCGCCCTGGCGACTGACCAGCAATCCCTTGGCGGTCAGTTTCTGAATGGCTTCGCGCAACGAAGGCCGTGACACGCCAAATTGTTCGGCCAACGCACGCTCGGCCGGCAAGCGCTCACCCGCCTTCAACGTGCCCTCGAGGATCATGCCCTCAAGCTGCTCGACAATATCGTCAGACAAACGGCGCTGACGAATCTGATCAAACCCCATAACTCGATTTCTCCACGATCCGACGGCTCGCCGGGGCTCTATTCTGGCCTATCGGCGCCGCGCCAGCACCTGCAACAACGCATTTGGTCATACCAGGCAGACGACCTGAGCACTTTGCCTACGACAAAAGTTTTAGGGCGGCAAATTGACACACCGCCTACAAGGCTTTTACCCTAGCCAACAGCGATTGTAAATTGGTCTTACCAATTATCCAAGAACGCTGATCAGTGCCTGACCAACAACAATTAGGGGCCACCCCATATGCAAACCTGGCAACAGCTCTATACCCCGCTCGGCAGCCTCGGCCTGTCCGCACTCGCAGCCGTCATCCCCATCGTATTTTTCTTCCTGGCCTTGGCCGTGTTCCGCCTCAAAGGGCATGTCGCCGGCAGCATCACCCTGGCCTTATCGATACTGGTGGCGATCTTCGCCTTCCAGATGCCGGTCGACATGGCGTTCGCCGCCGCCGGATATGGCTTCGCCTATGGCCTGTGGCCGATTGCCTGGATCATTGTGGCAGCGGTGTTCCTCTACAAACTGACGGTCAAGAGTGGCCAGTTCGAAGTCATCCGCAGTTCGGTACTGTCGATCACCGATGACCAGCGCCTGCAGGTATTGCTGATCGGCTTCTGCTTCGGCGCCTTCCTCGAAGGCGCGGCCGGTTTTGGTGCACCGGTGGCGATTACCGCGGCCCTGCTGGTAGGGCTGGGTTTCAACCCGTTGTACGCCGCCGGCTTGTGCCTGATCGCCAACACCGCACCGGTTGCCTTCGGCGCCCTGGGCATTCCGATCATTGTCGCCGGGCAAGTGACCGGCATCGACGCCTTCAAGATCGGCGCCATGACCGGTCGCCAACTGCCGCTGCTGTCGATGTTCGTGCCGTTCTGGTTGGTGTTCATGATGGATGGCCTGCGCGGCGTGCGGGAAACCTGGCCGGCAGCCCTGGTGGCCGGCTTGAGCTTTGCCGTGACCCAGTACTTCACCTCGAACTTCATCGGCCCGGAACTGCCGGACATCACCTCGGCCCTGGCCAGCCTGATTTCCCTGACCCTGTTCCTGAAAGTCTGGCAACCGAAACGCGCCGCCGGCCAACACATCGTGGGGGCTGTATCGGCCTCAGTAGTAAGCGCCAGCGTCGGTGGTTTCGGCCAGAAGCGCACCACCGTGGCATCGCCCTACAGCCTCGGGGAAATTTTCAAGGCCTGGTCGCCGTTCCTGATTCTCACCGTACTGGTCACCATCTGGACCCTGAAGCCGTTCAAGGCCATGTTTGCCGCCGGCGGTTCGATGTACAGCTTCGTGTTCAACGTTGCCATTCCACATCTGGATCAACTGGTCATCAAGACCGCGCCGATCGTAGCGACGCCAACAGCCATTCCGGCGGTGTTCAAACTGGACCCGATTTCCGCTACCGGCACGGCGATTTTCTTCTCGGCGCTGATCTCGATGCTGGTACTGAAGGTCAACTTCAAAACTGGTCTGACCACTTTGAAAGAGACCTTCTACGAACTGCGCTGGCCGATCCTGTCCATCGGCATGGTGCTGGCGTTTGCCTTCGTGACCAACTTCTCGGGCATGTCCTCGACCATGGCCCTGGTACTGGCGGCGACGGGCGCGGCGTTCCCGTTCTTCTCGCCGTTCCTCGGCTGGCTGGGCGTGTTCCTCACCGGTTCCGATACGTCGTCCAACGCCCTGTTCAGTTCGCTGCAAGCGACCACCGCGCACCAGATCGGCGTCAACGACACCTTGTTGGTGGCGGCGAACACCAGCGGCGGCGTAACCGGCAAGATGATCTCGCCACAGTCGATCGCCGTGGCCTGCGCCGCGACCGGTCTGGTGGGCAAAGAATCGGATCTGTTCCGCTTCACCCTCAAGCACAGCCTATTCTTTGCAACGATTGTCGGTTTAATCACCCTGGCCCAGGCCTACTGGTTCACCGGCATGCTGGTGCACTAAGACGACAAGCGACATGGAAATAACCGACGCCGGTCCGTGATTCCGGCGTCAGCAATTCACAACCCGGTCTGTAAGGCTGCTGAAAGCAACTCTCTCTATATTCAGCAGCCTCAGCGGACGGATAACCGGGCCCACCCGGAGACACGCCTGATGAGCGAGCTTTTTTACAACGCTGTGCCGAATGCGACCCGTGTCGCCCCGCCACTGCCCGAGCCTCGGCAATACCCCAGCGAGAAACCGTCACGGGTTTACCTGTTCGGGACCTGCGTGGTCGATCTGTTCTACCCCGAAGCCGGGATGGATGCGATCCACCTGCTGGAACGCGAAGGCATTCGTGTCGAGTACCCGCAAGGGCAAAGCTGCTGCGGCCAACCGGCCTACACCTCGGGTTACACCGAACAGGCACGGACCGTGGCGCGCTCGCAATTGGCGCTGTTCGCTGGCGACTATCCGGTGGTGGTGCCGTCGGGCTCCTGCGCGGGCATGCTCCGCGAGCATTACGCCGACTTGTTCAAGGACGAGCCGCAGACGTTGAAACAGGTCCAGGCGCTGGCTGCCAGAACCTACGAACTCGCCGAGTTCCTGTTGTTTGTCTGCAAGGTGCAGCTCAGAGACAAAGGCGAACCGGTAAAAGTGGCGCTGCACACCTCGTGCTCGGCACGCCGTGAAATGAACACCCACCTGCATGGCCGCGAATTGTTGTCGCAGTTGAGCAATGTGGAGCGGGTCAATCACGATCACGAAAGTGAGTGCTGTGGCTTTGGCGGGACATTCAGCGTCCGTATGCCAGACATTTCCGGCGCGATGGTGACTGACAAGACCCGGGCGTTGAAGGAGTCCGGCGCGCACAAGGTGTTGAGTGCTGACTGCGGTTGTTTGATGAACATCAACGGCTCGCTGGAAAAGCAGCAGGAAACGTTGCGCGGCCAGCACCTGGCCAGTTTCCTCTGGCAGCGTACCGGAGGTGCCCGATGAGCACTTCCACGATTATTCCTACGGTCGCCGTAGAAGAAGATTTCCG
The DNA here is from genome assembly GCF_047304225.1 of Pseudomonas sp. Pseusp3. Taxonomy (NCBI): domain Bacteria; kingdom Pseudomonadati; phylum Pseudomonadota; class Gammaproteobacteria; order Pseudomonadales; family Pseudomonadaceae; genus Pseudomonas; species Pseudomonas sp. Pseusp3. Next base: position 60,045 of record NZ_JBGLYV010000004.1, read on the forward strand.
CACCCGCGCCCACCAGGCGTTGGGTGACACGCAATTGCGAAACAACTTTCGCAAGGCGATGGATTCACTGATGAGCAAACGGGCAGCGGCTTTCAGCGATGCCCATGAAAGAGAACATTTACGCGCGCTGGGCAATGCAGTCCGTGCCCGCGCGTTATCCAAGTTGCCCGAGTTGCTCGAGCAACTTGAACAGAACCTGACCCGCAACGGTGTGACAGTGCACTGGGCGGAAACGGTGGACGAAGCCAATGGCATCGTCCTCTCGATCATCCGCGCTCACGAGGGGCGGCAAGTGATCAAGGGCAAATCGATGGTCAGCGAAGAGATGGAGATGAACCATTTCCTCGAGGCTCAAGGCATTGAATGCCTGGAGTCCGACATGGGGGAATACATCGTCCAGCTCGACCACGAGAAGCCTTCACACATAATCATGCCGGCAATCCACAAGAATGCCGGTCAGGTCGCGTCCTTGTTCCACGACAAACTTGGGGTGGAATACACCAAGGACGTTGACCAACTCATTCAGATCGGTCGCAAGGTCTTGCGGCAGAAATTCTTCGAAGCGGACATCGGCGTCTCCGGTGTCAACTTCGCCGTGGCCGAAACCGGCACCCTGCTGCTGGTGGAAAACGAAGGCAACGGCCGCATGACCACCACCGTGCCGCCGGTGCACATCGCCGTCACCGGTATCGAAAAAGTCGTGGAAAACCTGCGCGATGTGGTGCCGCTGCTGTCGCTGCTGACCCGTTCGGCCCTGGGCATCCCGATCACCACTTACGTCAACATGATCTCCGGCCCACGCAAGGCGCATGAGCTCGACGGCCCGCAGGAAGTGCACCTCGTGCTGCTCGACAATGGTCGCAGCCAGGCCTTTGCCGACAGCGAATTACGCCAGACCCTGAACTGCATCCGCTGTGGCGCCTGTATGAATCATTGCCCGGTGTATACCCGAATCGGCGGCCATGCCTATGGGGAGGTTTACCCCGGCCCTATCGGAAAAATCATCACCCCGCACATGGTCGGCCTGGCGAAAGTCCCGGATCACCCGAGCGCTTCTTCGCTGTGCGGTGCCTGCGGAGAAGTCTGCCCGGTAAAAATCCCGATCCCTTCGCTGCTGCGGCGCCTGCGGGAAGAAAACGTCAAGGCCCCGGACAGCCCCAATCAAGTGATGCGCGGTCAGGGCAGCAAGTATTCGCGCAAGGAGCGGTTCATCTGGAACGCCTGGGCGAAGCTCAACAGCTCGCCAACGCTGTATCGCCTGTTCGGTTTTTTCGCCACCCGTTTGCGCGCCCTCACGCCGAGCAATGTCGGCCCGTGGACGCAAAACCACAGCGCACCAAAACCCGCCGCCCGCTCACTGCATGACATGGCCCGCGAGCACTTGGCCAAACAGGGAGACCGCTGATGAGCGCCAAGCAAAATATCCTCGCCAAACTGCGTAAAAGTCTGACGGGCACCACGCCGGTGGCCGACAACTTTGATGTCGATCTGGTGACCCAGCCTTACACCTACGCGCCTGAGCAACGCATTGCGCAACTGCACAAACTGATGGAAGCGGTGCACACGGAAATCCATCTGACGTCCGGCGAAAAGTGGCCGACGCTACTCGCGCAATTGCTGCGGGACCGTCGGTTGCCGAGTCTGCTGATCGCACCGACCACACCCCACGGTCAACGGATCACACAGCACTGGGTGAAAAATCCCGGCCTGCCAATGCTCAAGGCCTACGACCGCCCGATTGAGGAATGGAAGGCAGAGCTGTTCAACGACACTCCGGCAAGTCTGACCGGCACCCTCGGCGCCATCGCGGCAACCGGCAGCCTGATTCTCTGGCCGACCCGGGAAGAACCGCGTTTGATGAGCCTCGTGCCACCGGTGCATTTCGCTCTGCTCAAGGCCAGCGAAATCCGCGACAACTTCTATCAGGTGCAGCAGGAGTTCGAATGGGCACAAGGCATGCCGACCAATGCGTTGCTGGTGTCCGGCCCGTCGAAAACCGCCGACATCGAGCAAGTGCTGGCGTACGGCGCCCACGGGCCGAAAGACCTGGTGGTGTTGATCCTGGAGGACCAATGAGTCTACCGGCCGCGTTCCTGCGTGATGTACAGCAACTGATTCCTCAAGAGCGACGTTTCGACGACCCACTGTCGACCCTGGCCTTCGGCACCGATGCCAGTTTCTATCGTTTGATTCCGCAGTTGGTGATCCGCGTCGAGTCCGAAGACGAAGTGGTGGCGCTGCTGCAACTGGCACAACGCGACCGGGTGCCGGTGACCTTCCGCGCCGCCGGTACCAGTTTGTCCGGTCAGGCGATCAGCGATTCGGTGCTGATCGTGCTGGGGGATAACTGGAACAGTCGCGAGATCCGCGGCCAAGGCGCGCAAATCCGCCTGCAACCCGGTGTGATCGGTGCCCAGGCGAACGCTTGGCTGGCGCCGTTCGGACGCAAGATCGGCCCTGACCCGGCCTCGATCAATGCCTGCAAAATCGGTGGCATCGTCGCCAACAATGCCAGCGGCATGTGTTGCGGCACGGCGCAAAACACCTATCACACCCTGGCCGGTATTCGTCTGGTGCTGGCCGATGGCAGTCGTCTCGACACTGAAGATGTCGCCAGCGTCGCGGCGTTTCGCCAAAGCCACGCCGCCCCGCTGGAGCGCTTGGCGACGCTGGGACGCGAGACCCGCGCCAACGCCGAGCTGGCTGCGAGAATCCGCCACAAATACCGTCTGAAAAATACCACCGGCCTGTCGCTCAATGCCCTGGTGGATTTCGACGAGCCTGTAGATATCTTGAGCCACTTGCTGGTGGGCTCCGAGGGTACGCTCGGATTCATCAGTGCGGTGACCTACGACACAGTGATCGACCACCCGAACAAGGCCTCGGCCCTGATTGTGTTCCCCGATGTCGAGACCTGCTGCAACGCCGTCACCGTATTGAAAAGCCAACCGGTATCGGCCGTGGAATTGCTGGACCGCCGCAGCCTGCGTTCAGTGCAGGACAAGCCCGGCATGCCGCCTTTCGTACAGCATCTGTCGAACAATGCCTGCGCCTTGCTGATCGAATCCCGCGCCGCGTCGACCACCTTGCTGCACGAACAACTGGCGCAGATCATGGCGTCGCTGCAGGCGTTCCCGGTGGAAAAGCAGGTCGATTTCACTGAAGACCCGCAGGAAAACGCCCGCCTCTGGGCCATCCGCAAAGACACCTTCCCTGCCGTCGGCGCCGTGCGCAAGACCGGCACCACGGTGATCATCGAAGACGTCACCTTCCCGGTCGAGCAATTGGCCATCGGCGTCAACCGCCTGATCGAGCTGTTCGACAAACATCACTACGACGAAGCGATCCTTTTCGGACACGCACTGGAAGGCAATCTGCACTTCGTCTTTACCCAAGGCTTCAACAACGCGCAAGAAGTCGCACGCTATCAGGCGTTCATGGACGACGTGGCGCAACTGGTGGCAGTGGAGTTCGGTGGCTCACTGAAAGCCGAACACGGCACCGGACGCAACATGGCGCCATTCGTCGAGCTGGAATGGGGCAGCGATGCCTACCAGTTGATGTGGCAACTCAAGCGTCTGCTCGACCCCAACGGCATTCTCAACCCGGACGTGGTGCTCAGCGAAGACCCGCAGATCCACCTCAAGCACCTCAAGCCATTGCCGGCCGCCGACGAGATTGTGGACAAGTGCATCGAATGCGGCTTCTGCGAACCGGTCTGTCCGTCGAAAGGCCTGACCTTGAGCCCGCGCCAACGCATTGTGATCTGGCGCGACATTCAGGCGAAAAAACGCGCCGGCATCGATACTGCCGAACTCGAAGCCGCGTACGAATACCAGAGCATCGACACCTGTGCCGCCACCGGCCTGTGCGCGCAACGCTGTCCGGTCGGCATCAATACCGGCGAACTGGTGAAAAAGCTGCGCAGCCGTAAGGCAACGCATACGAAAACCGCCAACTGGCTTGAAGGACATTTCGCCACGGCACTGCAAGGGGCGCGTTTCACCCTGCACGTCGCCAATGGTGCGCGCCTGTTGCTGGGAGCACCGCGACTGGCAAAGCTTTCCGCAACCGTGAGCAAACTGTCCAAAGGGCAAATCCCGCAGTGGACCAATGCGATGCCCCAGCCTGAACGGCCGATTCGCTTCAGCCCGGCGATCACCGACGAGCGTCCGCGGGTGGTGTACCTGGCCGCGTGCGTATCTCGGGCCATGGGGCCGGCAGCTGGCGACAAGGAACAAATGTCGCTGCACGACAAGACCCGCGGCCTACTGGAAAAGGCCGGTTATCAGGTGGTTTTCCCGGACAACCTGGACAGCCTGTGCTGCGGTCAGCCGTTCGCGTCCAAAGGCTACGCCGAGCAAGCCGAACACAAACGCCAGGAACTGATTGGCGCCTTGCTGCACGCCAGCCGCGGCGGGCTCGACCCGATCTACTGCGACACCAGCCCGTGCACCTTGCGCCTGGTTCAGGACCTGGGCGAAGCCCGCCTGGACCTGTACGACCCGGTGCGCTTCATCCGCACTCACCTGCTGGATCGCCTGGAGTTCACGCCACAGGAGGCACCGATCGCCATACACGTGACCTGCAGCACCCAACACCTGGGGGAAAGCCAGGCGCTGATCGACCTGGCGCGCAAGTGCAGCAAAAACGTGGTCATTCCCGAAGGTATTCACTGCTGCGGCTTCGCTGGCGACAAGGGCTTCACCACGCCGCAGCTGAACGCCCATTCGCTGCGCACGCTCAAGGACGCGGTGCAGCAGTGCAGCGAGGGGATTTCCACCAGCCGTACCTGCGAGATCGGCCTGACACAACACGGCGGAATCGATTACCACGGGCTGGTCTATCTCGTGGATCGGGTCACCCGGGCGAGGGCCAACTGAAGAAAAATAGAACCCTGATGCGCTGCTGTAGTCCACCGATCAAGTCCTGCACATGTGGGACCTCCCCCAAACTCGGCAGCCCGTTCTGATGACCAGCGATGCCTGGACCTCAGTTCAAGGAGATACACATGAAACGTTCTGTACTACTGTCAGGTCTGTTCGTTACTGCCTCACTGATAGCGTCTACCTCGTTTGCCGCCGGTGGCACAGAAGATCTCTGCGAAACCAATCTGCAAACCATCAACAATGCCAAGGCCCAGGTCCAGGCGCAGGAAATCCAGGCCCGGGTAGAAGCCAGCGTTCAGCAAGCCAAGGCTTATCAGGCACAAAAAACCAAGGAAGGGACGGAGAAATGCATCGCTGAAACCACCCAGACGATTCAGGAAATCCAGAAAGCCAGTAAAGACGGTAAAAGCTCGTAAGGCTTCAAGGCCAACCTTCGGGTTGGCCTTCCGGGTCGCATTGACGTACACTGTGCATGCCTGTTGCTCACTTGATTCAAAGAGCACCAGGCTCGGGGCCGTTTAGGATTCGACGCCGGTTGCGAAACTTTAGGTGCATGCCGAGTTGGTAACAGAACTCGTAAATCCACTGTTGCAACTTCCTATAGTTGCCAATGACGAAACCTACGGGGAATACGCTCTCGCTGCGTAAGCAGCCTTAGCCCTTCCCTCCTGGTACCTTCGGGTCCAGCAATCATCAGGGGATGTCTGTAAACCCAAAGTGATTGTCATATAGAACAGAATCGCCGTGCAGTACGTTGTGGACGAAGCGGCTAAAACTTACACAACTCGCCCAAAGCACCCTGCCCGTCGGGTCGCTGAGGGTTAACTTAATAGACACGGCTACGCATGTAGTACCGACAGCGGAGTACTGGCGGACGGGGGTTCAAATCCCCCCGGCTCCACCACTTCATCATCTAAAGACGTCCACGGACGTCTTTTTTTGTGCCTGGAATCCAGTGAAATCAAGGGTTTCCAGCGCTTCTGTGGCTCACAATGGTTTTTTGAGTTCCAGACGCTTTGGTATCCCAGGTGGTATCCCGGGCTGCCAAGTGCTACTTTCAGGATACCAAAACGGTGCTGGAGGTAGCCCCCATGCCTACTAAAGCAACCCGCCTCTCCGATCGCCAGCTCAAGGCAGTCAAGGCAACTGGTAAAGACTTCGTCCTCAGCGACGGCGACGGCCTGCAGCTTCGAGTACGCGCCAGCGGCTCGATGATGTGGAATTTCAATTATCGCGAGCCGTTGACCAGAAGCCGTCTTAATATGGCGCTCGGTCCATACCCCGACCTCTCATTAGCGAATGCTCGGAAGAAAGCAGTCGAGGCGCGAGAGCTACTTGCTCAAGGCATTGACCCCAAAGCCCAGCGCGATGAGCAAAGGCAAGCCAGATTGGCTGAGACCGAACACACCTTCGAGAAGATAGCCACCGCCTGGTTCGAATTGAAGAAAGACTCAGTGACGCCAGCGTATGCCGAGGACATTTGGCGTTCACTCACGCTGCATGTTTTTCCGAGCATGAAATCGACGCCGCTTTCTGAAGTCAGTGCTCCTATGGTGATCAAGCTCCTTCGCCCGATTGAGGCCAAAGGCAGCCTCGAAACAGTGAAGCGGCTGAGCCAACGACTCAACGAGATCATGACTTACGGGGTGAACTCCGGACTGATTTTCGCTAACCCTCTCAGCGGCATTCGGGCGGTCTTCAAGAAGCCCAAGAAAGAGAACATGGCCGCGCTACGACCCGAAGAGCTATCCGAGCTCATGATCGAAATCGCGAACACCAGCATCAAGCGAATCACCCGCTGCCTGATCGAATGGCAACTGCACACCATGACCCGTCCTGCCGAAGCGGCTACCACCCGATGGGTAGACATCGACTTTGACAAACGCATTTGGACCATCCCGCCGGAGCGCATGAAAAAGCGTCGTCCGCACACCATCCCGCTGACCGAACAGGCACTCGCGTTACTGGAGACGCTCAAGCCCCACAGCGGCCACAGGGAATACGTGTTCCCGGCAGATAGGAATCCGCGCACCCACGCCAATAGCCAGACCGCCAACATGGCGTTGAAACGCATGGGCTTTCAGGACCGCTTGGTCAGCCACGGCATGCGCTCCATGGCCAGCACCATCCTGAACGAGCATGGGTGGGATCCGGAGTTGATCGAAGTCGCGCTGGCGCATGTCGACAAGGACGAAGTCCGAAGCGCTTACAACCGAGCTGACTACATCGAACGCCGGCGTCCGATGATGGCTTGGTGGAGCGAGCACATCCAGAAAGCGGCCACTGGCAACCTGTCGGCATCTGCGATCAATCAAACCAGGGACCACAACGTCGTGCCGATACGGTGAGCGCTCACCGGACGCCGCCAGTAACCGAGAATGACTCCCCAGATGGAGTGATGGTTGATTTGGCGACAGCGGCGACACCGGCGACAACCCGCGTAATACCTGGTTTGCAGCATGGCGACAGAAGTGGCGACTGTCGCCGTTGCAAGCCTCCCTCTTGGGGCTTTCTCGGCCAAGCCCACGCGAGCGGGAAGGCTCCGCATTCCCACTCGCATGGGCTCTGCGTAATTACATCTCATTTGACCACCTAAAGGCATTGCCACTGACCAGTCATTCGCACTCGCGCTGACCAACCGTTTGCAGTTGATGGATGTCAGCGGATGCCACTCAGCCGCGAGTGCGTCAGCCAAGCACTGAAGGACTGCAACCGCCCCATAGCTGTCGGTGGCGACAGGCAAAAATCGGCCAAAAGCAGACGATTATCCGAATAGTCCTGCGCCCCCTTGGCTGGCAGGTCGCTTAGTCGCAGCCATGTCGATGGGGCCGAGGGGCTGAACGGGCTGAACGGGCTCTTTTCTTTATCGGGGTTATGGCTTACGTCGGGCGGCTCGACAGACATAGCCTGGCAGGCTCTTGCCAACGGTTATCCGTACATAAGCCGTACGCGCTTGACACGAGCGGAGTACCCGTCTATTGTACGTACTGAGCTTAGCTCAATGAAAGCCAGACTGATGATGAAATAGATAGATAGATAGATAGATAGATAGATAGATAGATAGATAGATAGATACTGAAAATTAAACTGAAGATAAATAGATAGAGAAATGGAAGGAAATATGATGAGAAACCTAATGGCCTCAAAAGTGCGAAAGCGCTATTGGAACTTATAACCAGCGTAAGGAAGAAATACTACCTAGATACAATTAGCAGGTGACCAAAATGTCTACATTAGTTGAAAACTTGAATGCAGCAAAAACTGCGCGTCTTGATTTAAAGACGACTGAATTCGCCAAAGATTTCATACGCAAAGCAGCAACCATTTCAGGTCTCGACATGACTTCTTTCATTATGGCTTCTGCCTTTAAAGAGGCCGAAGCAGTAATGGAAAACTACAACCGATTGGAGCTTTCAGAGAAAGCTTTCTCTCGATTACACGAAATTCTTCGCGATAGCGATGAAGAAGCAACACCACCCCCAGCTCTAGTAAAACTAATGAGGAATAAAAATGAACGTGCAAGAGATCGCCAATTACGAAGTAGATAACAACCTGCGTGGAAACTATTCTTCCTACATTTTCCCCAAAACCTTCAGCTGTGGGGAAGCGATGCTGGACGACTACTTCAAGACCAAGCTCAAGCGGGCGTTGAAAAGTGAAAACGTCACCGGCATTGGAGCCATCAACGACAAAGGAGAACTGTTTGCTTTCTGCACGCTGACTTTTCTTATTTTGGACAAAGCTCGGGTTCAGACTTATCTGGAGCAAGGGAATCTCCCCCCCCAAGTTCCAGCGGTTAAGCTGAGCATGCTTGCTGTTGACGCTCCTTATCAACGGCAAGGCATTGGCGGGGAACTGCTGATGATTGCATTCGATCAGGCTATTACTGTACACAAGACGATTCCTATTAAAGGGATGTATCTTGATGCAGCGCCCAAAGCAGTCGAATTCTACAAATCCCTCGGGTTTGAGATTTTGGACGACGCAGGTGCTGACGGGACAACGCCAATGTTCATCCCGATCAAGAGGATGATTGCGGCCGCTTCCGCTGCTGCAACCAGTAGCTGACCGACTTTTTTTTCTGGTATGAATAGCGCTATCAATCAGCAGCATTGATAGCGACTATTTACTCTCCACCCGCGTGGCGGCGAATATCCCTCTGTTGAAGATTTTTCTTCAGCAAACAGATCTTCCTACACTTTTACCCGTTCTAGGTTTTAAATCAGCTAGGCACGCCGGATTGTCGGGGAGCGGTGAAAATTTCACGATGTGAACAAGATCAATAGTACCTGCAGCCCTACGCAAGAGGTAGAAGTCGGCCAAAAGCGGACGCTTTCGCAGTGGCCTAGCAGACCGTTCCTAAGGCTTGAGGGTATTTACGAAACTATGGGCGATTCACGACGCTGTTCCGTCCCTCCAACAAAGTCATCAACGAAGGGTCGATCGCTCCCGAACTCGGTAAGTTGCTTATGCAGTCTTAAAAGATAAGTCGGATAAGGCCGTAGTCTGACTTCATGATCAGTGCCACACCCACTTGGGTGTGGCTGCACCAGTACCTCATGAGCAGGAGCACAACTCCTCCTTCAAGACTGTGCGAATTGCTGGGCAAGGAAACGAAGCACAGTGTGGAGATTCTCAAGCCCTTGCGGCGAGAAGATATCTTCGCCTGTCTCTGCTTTATGGTAGTGCTCCGCCAGGAACAGCCCATATTGATCCTTGCTGGGTAATGTAGTCAGACCCAGCGTCCTCTGTGCGACCTCAAAGCTATCCCGGCCCAGCAAGGCTTCCAGCGCCCAAGACTCATAGGTCGCATCGATATCTGCAAAGGTGATTACGGACGAGTCGGGTAGGAGCCACTTCTTGCGGTATCGATCACGTGCGTCTCGACCCGCTCTATCGTCATCCAAGAGGACTATAAATTTTTCGCCCCGCCCCATGAGCAAACTGAGCAGGTTCCCGGACGAGCTCGAACCGACACCCGGGACGATGGTGAAGTTAATCGTGACGTCACACGTGGTCGAGGCCGCCTTGAACGCGTAGTAGTCCGAGATCCCCTCCACGATGACGAAGGGCGACGTGCCAACAATCTCAGGAACCACATACTGCAGCCTCTCTATTACCGGCTGGAAGTGATGGCTTCTGGTCGGATACTTATCTAGAAACTGTTTGTACTTTATTGCGGCGATTTCAGCCGGTAAAAACTCAAGATCATACCCGTCAACGTCATCATGCTTGGCAGCGCGGTTCTCGACGATGTAGGCGCCTGAGAGCCACCTGGGGTCGACCATGTGATGACTGTGTGTGGAGTAAATGATCTTGTCCCCATTGCCGATCATTTTCTCAAAATACGTCAACAGCTCAACCTGGGCGCGAGAGTGCAGGTTGGCGGCAGGTTCGTCGAACACATAAATGGTTTTGCGCTTACTGTCTTCCAGCTTGAAGCCGGTGAGGAGCAAAAAGGTGAAGAACCACCTGAAGCCGATGGAGCGTTCACTGATCTTGTAGTCAGAGTCACCGTTACTGACAGCAAAAGACACCATGGCAGTGGGTGTATCAGCCCCGGTGACAGACCACTGCAGCTCGACCCGCCTGGCTGTCGTCTCGCGCGAGAATACCCGCCACCAGCCGCCAATCACCTCGCTCGTCAGGGCCTGGGAGACCTTCTTGAACACCGCATCAATCTGACTCTTTTCATGGCTTCGATAAAAGGTATCGAGCCACTGAGCGCCATGTTTCTCACTGTACTGCGCAATGCGTCTATTGATGTGCTCTTCTACATCATGATCTGCATACGCAATGATTTTTTCCACGATTTCCCGGTAGTGACGCTGCTCGTAACTCTCCCCCTGAAATGGGGCCAGCTCGATTTCCTCGGGTACGTTAATCAGAAATGTCGGGAAGTAGGCGACCGTTGGTACGCCTTCCACCACCAACTCTGCGATCCGCGCCCACACATCCACCTCAGGATTATCTGGGTATGCGAAGGGCTCAAATTCCTCCTCCCAAGGCAGCTTGACGTTTAACTCCAAGCCGAGACTTCCGCTACTTTCACCGTTCGGATCATTTGCAAAATTGATTTCTTTTGCAATCCGGAACTTCTTGCCCAAGGCCTCGACATCCACCTCAAACCCGAGCGTCTCCGCCAGCTTCTCGATCGCCATTATTTCTGCTTCGTCCAGCTGCACCGTGGCGGCGACGGACACTACACCCTTGAATGAACCCTTCTGGCTGGCAGGAATGAACGTAAACTCTTTGTTATTTTCTGGACTGAAGGTGTACAGACTTGAGACCGACTTATCGCTACTTACAAATTGCGATATCGCTTCGAGAATAGTGGTTTTACCACTTTCGTTAAGACCAATGAGCATTACGATCGGCGTATCGATCTTGCCTGAAAGCTCAATGCGCGTACTGACAATGCCTTTGTAGTTCTTAATCTCAAAATCGAGGATTTTCGACATCAGCAAACACTACCCTGTGTTAGCACGAACTGAGCCACGCTAGCGTTAACCGCTAAACTTGGCATGCTTGAGCCCTGAACGTGACGCCAACAGCCCTCAGCTACCTATTGGCAAATTGGATCCGGCAGGGTTAGAGTGCTGGCACTCTAGCATTAGTCAAGCCGCTGTCAACAGGCATCGATTTGACGCCAAGATAGCGCTGCGTTGTTTCACATAGGGATATTGGGGAACGTAATGTCAGGTTCAGATGGCAAGCTTTTCCGGGACTACACAGCGGGAGCTCCTACAGAGATCACCTGTGACAGGCTCTACCTGCAGACTCATCTCGCCTCTCCGAAGGCCGATGTGGTTGAGCAGTTCGATGTCGGTGACACCCTGCAAATGACCGTGGGATACGCCGGTACTGAGCTTTCCGCACTCGCTGTTTGGAACGGCCAGACTGCAGGAGGCATCGCATCACCTAAAGCGATCCGGTTAATCACCTGTATCGAGAACGGTACGGCCTACGTAGCGCTTGTGACGGCCAAGATTGGCGGCCAGGTGGCGCTCAAGATCTCTCCGGTCAAACAGGAGTGATTTGATGATCAGCGTATCTGGCGGCGTCTACTACGAACAATGCATGTGCCCCACGTGGCAGGAGCTGTTCGGCTCGGGCGGTCGAGCCGCTACAGCGATCGCGCGCCTGGGCGGGACTGTAAACCTTACGACCTACACGGACAGCACGGCAGAATCGATCCTTCGCATGAGAGCGGCGCTGGAGGGCTTCACCCTGGAGCCGCAGGCCATCGATCACAGCCTGCAGTTCCGCTACAGCCACGGACTGTCCAAACCGTCCATTCACCCAGCGCCCAAGCGCCAAACAAGTCTGCAGGTGACGGCCAGGAACGTCGTGCGCTTCGGCTTTCTGGAGGGTGATTGCATGGTCGACGCCCACAAGGCGGTTTACGACCCGCAGAGTTCCTGCTACCCAGCGCCCTTTCATGAGAACGGCTCCAGGGCTGAGCGGTTGGCACTCATCCTGAACAGGAGCGAGGCTGAAGCCCTGCATGGCAGCAGCGTGACGAACGCAGCTGACCTGGCACGCGCGCTATCCACATCCCAGCATGCCGAAATCGTCATCATCAAGATGGGCCCAGCCGGCGCGCTCCTCTTCCACGAAGATCGCACACACCACATCCCCTCTTTCGTGACCCCCCAGGTCTGGAAGGTGGGCTCAGGGGACGTGTTCGTCGCCACCTTTGCCTACTTCTGGCTTGAGGATGACCTGACGCCACTGGACGCGGCCCTGCATGCCTCACGGGCGACCGCCTATTACTGCGAATCTCAGGGCTTTGCCTCCAGGGCAGAGCTCAGCACTTACAACCCTGATGCGGCCAGCGTGCCGAAAAAGTCGAAGAGCGGCAAAGCGCCCCTGGTGTACCTGGCGGGCCCTTTCTTCTCGTTGTCACAGCTCTGGTTGATTGAAGAGGCGCGCGGCCAGCTACTGGAGATGGGCATGAACGTATTCTCTCCAGTGCACGATGTCGGCCATGGCTCGGCAGAGGATGTCGTGCACAAGGATCTCGACGCCATCCATGAGTGCGACCTGATGCTGGCCATCGGTGACGGTCTGGACGCAGGGACGATCTACGAGATCGGCTACGCACGAGCACTCAAGAAACCAGTCATCATGTACGTGGAAAATGAGTCCGAAGAAGATCAGAAAATGATGGTCGGTTCAGGCTGCATCATCACCGATGACTTCGTCACGGCCATTTACCAGACCGCCTGGAAGGCAGCAGAACTATGAAACGCGCTCTTCTCCTCTCAGGGGGTATGGACTCCCTCGCCGTCGCCTGGTGGCTACGTCCCGAAATCGGTATCACGCTCGATTACGGACAGCTGGCTGCAGAGGCGGAGATCTCCGCCTCCACCACCCTCTGCAAACAGCTCGGTATTGAGCACCACGTCATCTCGATCGATTGCCGTGCAGTCGGCTCCGGTGATATGGCCGGTGGCAAGGCGGACGCAAACGCACCGGCCAGTGATTGGTGGCCCTACCGCAACCAGATGCTCGTCACCCTGGCGGCCATGAAGGCAATCAGCCTGGGCGTGAACACGCTCTACCTGGGTACCGTGAAGTCCGATGGCTCGCACCGCGACGGCACGCCGGAGTTCATCGCCGCCATCAATCAGCTGATGGTCATCCAGGAAGGTGAGATGACCGTTGAGGCGCCTGCGATCGAGCTGAGCACCGCTGAGCTAGTAAGGACTGCCGGGGTGCCCTCCTCCATGCTGGCCTGGGCTCACAGCTGCCACAAATCCAACGTCCCATGTGGTAACTGCCGAGGCTGCTTCAAGTACTTTGAGGTTTGGCACGAGATCGAACATGGACTGGATCAATCTCAGTAGTCCCAAGGTTAGAGCGCAGCCAGGGCACTATCAGCCGTTCACCTGGCCGGATGGCACCTTCCACGCGCTGCCAGAGATAGAGGATGCCGACGACAAAGGCATCCTCAACCTCCTCGATCACAGGCGCACCCGGCGCACGTTCAATGCCTTGAGTGTTGATCAGCTGGGCCAGCTGCTGTGGCGCAGCACGCGTACGCAGGCCATTGCCGAATCGGACTACGGTTTTGACCTGGAGCTGCGGCCCACACCCTCAGCCGGTGCCATTCACCCCATCCATATCCTGGCCCACCTCCCCGGCACGCCAAACTGGCGCCGCTACGACAGTCGCCGGCACGGCCTTGTTGAGCTACCGGGATCAGTGGAAGCCTTCGCGGGATTGGCGGAGCAGTGCCAGCAAACCCTGCCCAGCGAGCAGGCGACGCGGTTGCTGTTGGTGGCCGAACCCGGGAAGACAGCTGCCAAGTATCAGCACGGCGAAAGCCTGATCTGGCGAGACGCCGGAGTACTCCTCGCGATCATGGCGGTGACCGCTGAAGCCCTGGACTACGCGTTCTGCCCGTTGGGAATTACAGGTGAGCCCTGGGCTGGCCAACTCGCCCCTTCAGGGGTACTCACGGGGGTAGGTGTTGCCCTGGTCGGTGGGCCGGCACCGAAGAGCTAGGCAGCCTTTAAACCAGCCTGGTTCAGCAGGCTGTGAACGACGGTGGGCGCGGACATCATCTGGTACCACATCAACGCATCGAGCTTGGATGGCCGAACCTCGATCGCTTTGCTCAGCGCAAGAAACTCCTCTTCCAGCTGCAGGTAGTGCCGTTCGACTGTAAGGCCCGGCGAGAAAAAGCCAGCCAATGCTCCGGCGCGCAAGATGTGGATATCCAGGATCGCGACATCATCGGCATCAAGCCAGTTGCGGGCAATCCAGGACGCGGTCTTGTAGCCGATGCCTGGCAGCTCCAGCAGCCAGTCTCGAAGGGCCCGTCCAGCATGAAGTGGAACATCCCCTAAGGCCAGGGCTGCGAGCGCCGAATGAAGGTAACGTGCCTTCTGTTTGGCAAAGCGGTAGCGTACTGAGCGGCTACCAATTTTCAATGGGGTGGTCAGCCATTCCTGAAGCAGCGCCACACTGGGCACTTCACCTTCGAAGGCACCGAGGTCTCTCAGGTGCGCGAACGCCGCCAGGCCGACGTTCGCAGGGATACCGTGACCACCCAGCAGGCACGCCCCGATCTCTTCCGCCAACGTGGCACCGAGCTTGTAGTTGAGCGGTTCGGGCTCCTGGTCGTTTGCCCAGACCTGATAGGCCCAGTACGCCGGAGTCGGGAACGCTTCGATCAAACCCCAGGAAACGCCAGGCAGCACTTCGCTCATGGCATCAGGGAAATCGCGGCTGTAGAGCTTGGAGTCTACGAACACAACACCGTTTTGCATCACCGGGCCTCCTGAACGGAGCCATAGGTCTGCGTGATCCAGCGCAGGAAATCGCTGCGCTCTACCGGATCCATTGCAGAAACACGGTCGCGGAGCCTGGATTGGCGCCGAGCAATGGTCTGCCGCTCGCGGAACGTGTCACCTAAGTAACGACTGTCGTGAAGCTCTTCTGGGGCAGCGTAGTTCATCCAGACGCATTCCTCCCTGACACCCGTGTGCGTCTTGGCCATAAACGTCACCTTCCTCCATCCTTGGAGCGCTTCTTTGTACAGGGCACTGTCGTAGCCGGAGATCATGACCTTGCACGGTACACTGCACAGCGTAGAAAGCAGCTGTTCATGCTGGGCCTGATCATATTCGAAACGGTAGATCTTGGCGCGACGACGCGTCTGCGTGACATACGGAGGATCAGAATAGATCAGCTCGCTACCGTCGTACGTGAAACTGCTCAGGTAGCTCGAAGCATCACCCTGGATGAGTTCAAGCCCCTCAACCTGGTGATCAGTCCAGGCGCCATGAACAGCAGGATCGACGTCCACGCCAATATTGCGAGCAGCAGGTTTCTTGTGACGCAGGACAGCGCCCGCGCCCAAGTGCGTCTCAATATAGGTCTGATGCGGAGGCATCAGGTTGATCAAGCGCTGGTAGCACTTGCCTTTCCCGCCTGGATATCTCATGCACACATCATCGTCGAAAGTGACGATGATGTCAATGAAGGCTACCGACGAGAGCACTCAGTGAGCGGCAACACCAGGGGTGTCATACGTTCATTTTTCTGCTGGATTGGCGCGTTCTAGTTCCAAACGGACGTAACTCGGCTCGCGTCGAGTCCATCCGCTGCATAGGTCTTCACCAATTGAAGGCTCTCAGCATCGTAAGTGATGCCGTCGACAAGGCAGGCTTCAGCTACGCGGGGGGATTAATATGCAGCCAGACGTAATGCATCCTCGTCCAACTGAATTGCCCCTAGTTTCATAGATGCCTTCAAGCCTCAAGGATGGTCTGCTCAGCCCCCGTGAGACCGTCCGCTTTTGGCCGTTCTCCGCCGGTCGTCACTATGGCGTTTGCTGGTCAAGTCGAATGCAAACGGTTGATCAGCACGAATGCAATTGACTGGTCAGTGACGATGCAAATGGGTGGTCAAGTCCATGCAATTACGCAGGCTCACATTAAAAACCGACAAACGACCACCCGGCTATGGAAAACCACCGGACTCCAAGGTCTTCTAGCACTACCGATTGGCGCAAGAGTCGCCTCCAAAATATGGTTGACCGCGAGTAGAACGAGCGCTAAACCAGAACCGTACCAGCGCTGTCCTCGACAGCACCCAGGTAGCCAGAACCTTTGAGGCTACGCCACATCGTGGTGGTTCACCCCAAGTGCGATTAGCGTCCGGCGGCTCGCACAGTCACAGCGATGTGATGGATGCCACTTCTTCCAGAATGCCCACTGCGGCAACTCATGCCCCCTCCTGGCTGCTCTGCAGCAACTTATCCGCTTGGCTATTTCTTGCGCCAACCTTTTGCCCGTCTCTTTGCCCCCTAAAGAGACGGGCGCATATCACACTGCTGCAGCCCTGCTCGCACGGGCCTTTGCGGCTTTCCCCCTCGTGACAATCGGCGTGACAAACACCGAATGCTCACTCGCCACAGCGATGCCGATGATGGTGCCGCAGCCCATGAAATGGACTGCACCTGACTGACAGTCAGGCATGCCCCAGTCATCGCATCACTGCCTTCACCCGACTCAGGATCTCGCGACACCGGTCTCGTCAGCCAGTGCAGCCTCCACCCGCCCACCGCTATCGGTGTTCAGGAGGCCAGATCATGAGATGCCCAAGCTCCCGGCCGTAAGGAGCCGTCAGTCCCGCGTTAGTGGACAAACCTCACAGGTCGCAGGGGCCTTGATCCCTGATAACACTCAACAACCGTGGCGGGATGAGTGAGGACGAAGTCGATAATCTCAGGAGAATTGCGATGCAACTGTGCGAAGCGTTCGAGCCACCACAACCGTTGCTGGAATATCAACAGGCGCCACTGTCCTACCCGGTCGAAGCACTGGGGGAATTGTTGGGCCCTGCGGTCGAACGACTGGCCGAGGTGATCGGCGTGCCCTGCGCCATGGCCGCGCAATCGGTGCTGGCCAGCGCTGCTCTGGTGAGCCAGGGTCATGCCAATGTCCAACTCGACGGCCGAACCTATCCGCTGTCCCTCTACCTACTGACGGTGGCGTCCTCGGGTGATCGCAAAAGCGCGGTGGACCATCTGGCACTGAAGGCCGCGCGTGACTGGGAACGACAGCAGTGGACCCTGTATGCGGAAAAGCTCAAAGCCTATCGCGCCGCTACCAGCATCATGGCCAAACCCAAAACCTCAAAGAAACACGCGGAGGCGGAGGCGGAGGCGGAGGCGGAGGACGGTGAGCTATCCGAGCCGGTACCGCCAAGACTGATCATTGCCGAACCCACCATTGAGGCTCTGGTCAAAAGCCTGTGCCATGGTTTGCCCAGCATGGGCTTGTTCAATGATGAAGGTGGCCAGTTCTTGGGCAGCAGCACCATGAGCAAAGAGAACCTGCTTAAGGCGATCACCACCTTGTCGACACTGTGGGATGGCAGCCCGATTGATCGGGCGCGCTCCATGGCCGGAGAAAGCCTGCGAGCCTATGACCGCCGCCTCAGCCTGCACCTGATGCTGCAACCCTACCTGGCCAACCAGCTGTTCAAAGACCCGGTGATCAATGGCCAAGGCATCCTCGGCCGTTGCCTGATCAGTTGGCCCGAGCGCCTGGTCGGCCGGCGGCTCTACAAAGCGATCGACCTGAGTCGGGATGCCAGAGTCCAGCGCTACCAACTACGGATCACCGTCCTGCTACAACAGCCCTGGTCGCTTCACCGGGATGGCTCACTCAATCCCGCCACCCTGGAGCTGACTGCCCATGCCCGCCGGGCCTGGATTGATATTCACGACACCATCGAGTGTCAGTCTGGTGAGTTTGGCGAGCTGGCCGGCGTCCAGCCTGTCGCGGGCAAGGCCGCGGCAAATGTGCTGCGTATCGCGGGTGTGCTGGCCATGGTTGAAGAGGCCAGTCAGCTGGACGAAGCACACATCCAGCGCGCCTCCACGTTGATGGATTACTACCTGGCCGAGATCCAGCGCCTGACCGAACAGGAACCGGTCAATAGCCGATGCGAAGAGGCGGATCGGCTGCTGCGCTGGCTGGTGCAGAAAGGCTGGACCCACTTCACCATTCGCGACGTCAATCGCAACGGCCCTCGTTTTGCCCGCAAAAGTGCTGACCATACCGCCTCTTTATTGGTCGTGCTGATCACTCATCGCTGGCTGAGCAGCCGCGATGGAACGACCTTCGAGGTACGCCATGTTCCGCCTCAATGACGCGGTGCGCCGCTACCAAGCGCAACATCGACCACAGCCAGAATCGCGGAGTGTCGCCGCCTCTGTCGCCATCCTGTCGCCACGCGCCAGGCCAGAAACGACGCGGGTTGTCGCCACTGTCGCCGCTGTCGCCACACCACCATTTGAGCCTGCCAACCTCGCCCTGCTGATCGAGCAACTGCGCGAAGAAGGGGCACTGCTGCAACACCAGGAGAACGCCCTCCTGATCCGCCCGACACACTGGCAGCAAGTGGACAGGATCAGCCCCCACTGGAAAGCCCTGCTTCGCTTTCTGCAAACAAACGAAAACGGTGATGACGATGGCACTGGTCGGTCGGCGTGAGGGTCGCAACTTTGGCTATGGCCGTCAGCTGAGCTACGCCGGTCCACAAGCGCTCAAGGATCTGTTTGCCGGCGGCCACTTCGCCACGGTCAAAGCGCATAGCGATCGCTGGCAAGCGTTCGTGCGTTGGTGTCGGTCAGAGGACGGCCCTGGTTACAACGATGCGCGCCAGATCGATCGACGGACGCTGCAAGACTACGCCGCGTATCTGCGCCAGCAGATCCAGCAAGGTGAACTCGGCATCGCTACCGCGCAGAACCGCCTGAGCAGCATTAACCGCACCCTCGCCGCGCTGCGCGGTGATCAGGACGTAAGGATCGCCAGTCCGAGCCGGGCGTTAGGACTGCGGCGCTCGAGCGTACGCACCCGCGCGCCGGATGGCCAAGACCGCCAACAGGTGCGGCGAGTGTTTGAGGTGCTTGGCGAAGGGCAACACGAGCGGGTGGCGGCGATTGTCCTGTTGGCCCGAGCAACCGGCATGCGCCTACGCGAAGCAATCCTGGCTGACCTGCCACGACTGCAACGCGAAGCCGAACACTTAGGTCGCATCAACATCCAGGACGGCACCAAAGGCGGTCGCTCAGGGGCTTCCGCGCCGCGATGGATCGTGGCCAATGAAGAGGTGAAAGCGGCGCTGCAGTTGGCTCGTCATGCGTCGCCGCCCCGTAGCCGCAACTTACTGGCCCGAGACGAAAGCTACACCGCGTTCCTGCAACAGACCGTGCTTCCCGCCCGCGAAATGCTGCATGAACAAGGACTGAAGGGCTTTCATGAGCTGCGAGCAGCCTACGCCTGCGAGCGTTACGAGCAGCTCACGGGCCACGCCGCACCGGTCAATGGTGGCCACTGCTATCGCATTGACCCCGACCTTGATCAACAGGCGCGCCAACAGATCAGCGTTGAACTCGGGCATAACCGGATCGATGTGATGTCGGCCTACATTGGAGGTAGAGCGTGACCAGGCCCTTCGATATGGCGTTGTTCCTGAGCGGCGTCCTGACTGGCTCGACGGCCACGCAGCAACGCCACCTACGCCAAGCCCGAATTATGCAAGCGGCCATTCAGCAGCGATGGCAGCGAGACAATCCCTGGACCTGGCAGCTCAAGCATGTGCGCTGGTTTCTCACTCAGCACCTGAAAGACCATTCTGACGCCACCCGGTATTACTATCGGCTCACCGCCCTATTGGTCTGGAAGCGATTGGGAATGACCGAGAAATGCTGATCTAACGCTCGAGTCATGGGTAGGAAGGGGTAGATATCGTCTCTGTATACAAGATCAACATCGACATCGACTAACCTAGAGAGCTGATGCCAGTTATAGTCTCATCTATACAATTTATTTTGAACGGGCCTATCAAATGCTTTCTGATGAGATCAAAAACGCTCAACGGCACGTCCGGACGGACGCGTATCAGATGTCGGTTGGTGAGATCGTCAGCATGTACGACGAACGCGAGATCATCATCGATCCTGAATTTCAGCGCCTATTCCGATGGGGTATCGGCCAAAAGTCAAAGCTGATTGAGTCGCTACTGCTTGGAATCCCTTTGCCCTCCATTTTCGTATTTGAGACGGAAGATGGGAGCTGGGAACTGATTGATGGCTTGCAGCGCGTTTCGACCATCCTCGAATTTATGGGGCGCCTGCGTGATCCAGACGGGGACATTAACCCACCATCAGTCCTTGAGGCGACCAAGTATTTACCCTCGCTTCACAACGCAGTATGGGAGACGTCAGAACTCACTGATGTTCCGGTACAAGAGCAGAAGCCTATCGATAGGACGCAACAGCTCGCCATCCGTAGGGGGCGGCTCGGAGTTGAAATCCTGAAGCGCCCTAGCGACGACCAGACCAAGTACGATCTGTTCCAGCGGCTCAATGCTGGGGGTACCCAGGCGAATGCTCAGGAGCTTCGGAACTGCATCATGCTGATGATCAGCAAAGACTACTTCCGCGCTGTGAAAAACTCCGCCGAGCAGGATACCTTCAAGCGCGTGGTATCGATCAGCGAAGAGCAGTCCGAGAGACAGCGGCATATGGAGATGGCTGTACGTTTTCTAGTCCATGCGCAGGTGCCGTATGATGGCCGGCTTGACGTCGAGGAATACATTGACGAAGGCATCGTAACTCTGGCTCAAGCCGGAAACCACGCGACTGCAGCCGACTTAATAAACCGGACTTTCCAGCTCCTTGATGAAGTCGCAGGAAACAACGCCCTTCGGCGCTTTCAAAATGGTGTTTATGCTGGAAAGGTGGGGCTAGTCGGCTTAGAGGCGATTGCCGTTGGCGTGGCCAAAAACCTTCACGCGATCCTCGCATTAGGCCCTGATCCAGCAAGAGCCTTCGTTAAGGAGAGAATGGAGAGTTTCTGGGCGCAACCGCAGGTTGCAGCCTTCTCTTCTTCTGGGCTGCGCGGCACAATCCGCATCCAACGCACTGTACCATTCGGCGAGGAATGGTTCCGTCCATGAGCAAGCCCTATACGGAAGCCGACTTCTCCGCGCAAATTATTGAAGACCGCAACTGGCGCATCAAAGAAATATCGGACCTCAAAGCGGCGATCAGGCGTGGCGACGAGGGCTTGCGGAGGGTTCTGCTCAGAGCATTAGTTGCCATCTGCTACGCTCATTGGGAAGGCTACATCAGGTTCTCGGCAAAGAAGTACCTAGAGCATATCGCGCTGAGGCGATTTCAGTATGGGGATCTCAACAGGCAATTTTTTCGGAACTACTTTCTGCCGCGATTGGCAGCCCTCTCTACGACGAAAGCCAATATCGCAGACCGCTGTGACCTTGTTGATGAAATTCTGAACTCTGCGGACGTACGTTTCAGCCGCGTGAACGACGACCTAATCAACACGAAAGCCAACCTGAACTTTGAAGTCTTAACCGATATTTGCCTCGTGTGCGGCGTGCCCGCAGAGATTTTTGCTGAAAAATCCACGTTCATAGACGTTGTGCTCCTAAAGCGCCGCAATGCCATTGCTCATGGTGAAAATACTTTGGTGGAACTCAATGATTTGGACGAGATAACTAATGACACCATCGGGTTGATGCGCGCTTTCGGCGATGCATTGGAAAACCACGTTGTTCTGCAAACCTACAAAGCGGTTTAAGTATTTTCGTCTGATCGTTAGATTGCGTTTGCCGAGAATCTCCAAGAAACCCTAGATGGGATAGACGCTCGAACAGCACTCGGTTCGGGGGTATTGCGGTCATGGTGCGTACAGAAAATCCATTTACGGCGATTGGCGAGCAGGGGTGATTCGCCCATTTCCATAGATGAGAGGTTGGCTCTTATTGGAGCAAGTGGTTAAGTCATGACCGTTTTTGGCCGGTTTCTGCCTGTCGCCACCGGCAGCTATATGCAGCTCACTGCCAACATGGTTACGAAGCGTGCTAGTCAGATCGGATGCAAACGGGTGGTCAAGTGGAGTGCAGTATTCCAATTGGTATTCCAACCAAAAATAAAAACAGATATTAATGTTATAAATCAATATCTTACTGAATGGATTCAAATTACCCCGGCCCACCAATTGAGACACCAACGAAGCCCGCCCTGTGCGGGCTTTGTTGTTTCTGGCTGTATCGCAAACCCTGCAACCGTATGAAGCAGGCCTCACGCTAACGATCAGTACTTGATGTCCCGGGCTGTGCGACGGGTATCCTGCTTGGTACTGCGCTTGTCCTGGCGACATTCTACGTTGCTCTTGTCATTGCCCCTTCTACAGTCATCCTTGGTTTGCCGGGCAGCGGAGCGCCCTTCCTGCCTGGTATCGCGGGCCTCACGCCGTTGTTGACCCTGCTCGGTCGCGGACGCAGGTAGCGTCACCCACTGCACGCCAGCGGCGATGAGCAGCATTGCCAAGGCTTTCAAGTAGCGCTTGCGAATCATGATTTGTCTCCAATTCCATACCGCTCAATCGCTTCGTTCACTCACCGAAGAGCCCAGCGAAAACGTGCATTACATCGTACGCTCACAACTCACCAAACCACGTTGTGGTACGTAAAATCCGACGATAGGGTCGCATCAGCAGTCGCGCAATGGTTGTTATGTGCATGATTGCAATATGGGCAACGCTAACGACCAGGCTTTGCATCTAGCCTGTCCGCGAAGAAGCCTGCGAAACCCTCCAGAATATGCTGCATCCAAAGTCGCCAATCTCACGGCCATCGCCCCGGGAAGCCCATGCACCAAGCCCTCCTGATCATCGACGTTCAACCCGGCTTCGCCCCGCCGCAGTGGCTGGTCGACGGTATCCAGGCACTCATCGGAACCTTGCCCAGTGCCGCCACGGTCGAGCGTCATGATGAGTCCATCACCCCCTTTGAAAAACAGCTCGGCTGGCACCCCGCGCCGGACGATGACAGCCTGATCCCCGCCGACCGCATTTTCATCAAGCACGGCTACGCGCCCACAGCGCAAACCATCGACTACCTGAAAAGCCTGAACGTCGAGCGCGTGCTGGTCTGCGGCCTGCAGACCGAAACCTGCTGCCTGGCGGCGGGGTTTGCGTTGTTTGATGCGGGTTTACAGCCGACGTTGATTACGGATTTGACGGTAGGGTCATCGCTGGACCGGAGCGGCGGGTTAGGGGTCAGGCTTTGGGAACATCATTTCAAGCACACGGTGAGATCGAGTGACCTGTGATCGGTGCAACAACTTCACCGCGTCCTAGGACATTTCCCGCAAAACGCATCGCCTTTCATGAACTGGCGGGCGCTTCTTCTCGACGATAACCTTTACCGATCGCTGCAAATCAGCGATCAGTTTTGACAGACTGAAAACCGGGGCAGCTCCTATGAATTGACCAGGATCTCCATAATGAAAAAACACAGCCCCATCCCACAAGACTCTACATCTGATCCAACTACCAAAACACCCGACTTATCCAACCTCTCCAACACCACCGAACCCGCCATCAGCGCCCGCCTCCGCAACCCCAATCACCTCGACCCCATCAGCCACGTCTTCACCCTCCGCCCCAACATCGACACGCCGTCCCTGCTCACCCACGCCAGCGAAACCCTCGCCTCGCTCAACGTCATGAGCACCGACCTTGCCTGTGATCTTGAAAGTTCGCGTCGCAACATCGCCCTGGCAATCCAGCAGTTGGCCGTGCTGGCGCAATTGCTGGTGAATCGGGCGCTGGACAACGTCGCGCCACTTGATGAAGTGGAGGTTTGAGATGAATCGATACATGCCGATGAGCGGCATCGACTGCACCATCGCGTCGCTGCTGATCGACACCGAAGCGCCGCTGGATGTGCTGCATGAAACAGCCGCCTATCGCATTCGAACCGCGACGCAATTGCTGGAGAGTCTCGCGACTGACGAGGGTGTTTACAGCGAACTGGCGCGGGTGCTGGTCACGTCCCTGCGCGATGGATGCGATTTGCTGGATGTGGTTGGGCGGCGATTGCAGATGCAGGTTTGATCCTTGAAAAATGGACGGTCTCATAGAGGTCGTCCAACTCCAGAGCCGCGATTTCAAGCACGCAGCCGCTTAACCCCAACCCCCACCAATATCCCCAACACAATCGAAACCAACGGCACCGTCCCCACCCAGGTCAGCGTCGGAAACACCAATAGAATCTGCGAGTCATTGCCACCCAACATCATCGATGCGCCGGTCCCCATCAACACGCCCGCGAGCAGGTGCCTGCCCGCGGTCATCCCTGCGAACCGCTGATAGTTGAACGTGCGGCGATGCAACGTGTAACAGAGCATGCCAAGCATCAGCATGGCGAACACCGCCACACGCTGGGTAGTCAATGAGGTGTCGCCCGGGCCCCGGAATATTTGCGAGAGATCGTAGAAGAACACACTGGGCGTCCACAGCGGTTCGAAGGTGTAGAGGGCACTGGTCAGTGCGCCCAGCAGCAGGCTCGACAGCACCAGGTGTTTGTCGCCGTGAATCCGGATCAGGAACAGCAGAATCAGCAGCACGATGCCGATGGCCAGCCAGTAATGACGGCCAGTGATCATCGGCATTTGCAGCGCCCGCTGTTCGGTCAGCATGTTCAGGTGATGCCACAGCACGATCCCCAGTACCCAGCCGAGAATGGTGAAGGCCTTGTTTAGATTGCCGCTGGCGAGTTTGGTGAGAGTACCGACGCTGCATCCGTCGTTGAGCACCGAGGCAAGACCGAACAGCACTCCGCCACCGACCAGTGCCAGATAGCCAACCTCAGGGATGAACAGCGGCTGACTGACGCCAGACAAGGCATAGACCGGCGCGAGCAACAGACCGAACAATCCGCAACTGATCAGCGACACGAACAGGGTCGGTCGGCGTTTGAGCAGCAGCCCCATGGCATTGACAAGGCACATGCCCATGCGCTGAGACACCCAGCCGATAAGGAACGCCAGCAGCAGTGAAACTGGCAATGAAAACACGGGCCTCCTTGTTTCCGGGTGGTGGCATCGAGTCGATGCCTGACAGACAGATTAGTCGCTGGGCAAACACTTCGGATGAACCCGCAAAGCCCTTCTACACTCAATTCGCAAACGCCCTACACCCCTGTCGAATAGGCCCTCATGACCACCCTCACCGACCGCTTGAAGCAAGGCAAGGATGCGCGCAAGAAGTGCTCGCGCGGTTCGCAAGCATCCCTGGGCAATGTCGCCCGCGACCCGATACCGCTGATCAAGGCATCGAGTGAAGGACGCGTCAGATCGCTGGTGGAGTTGCGCTACGGGCGCATGCTGGTGTCACCGTTCACCTTCTATCGCGGCAATGCGTTGCTGCAGGCCCACGATCTGGCGGGCACTTCGAACATGGGGCTGGTTTCGCCGATCTGCGGCGATAGCCACCTGATGAATTTCGGCGGGTTCGCAACGCCTGAACGCAACCTGCTGTTCAGCGTCAACGACTTCGACGAAGCCCATCCCGGGCCGTGGGAGTGGGACTTGAAACGTCTGGTGGCGAGTTTCCTGGTGGCGGCTCGCGATCTGCGGCATGGCGAGTCGGTTGAAGACACGGTTTGCCATGAGGTCGTAGGCGCCTATCAGAAAACCATGCTCGAATGCGCCGAACAAAGTTCGCTGGAAACCTGGTACGAATCCATCAGCTATGACGACCTGCTGGCGCAGGCCAACAAGAGCACCCTGGAACATGTGCAGCGCGCCATCGAAAAAGCCGAACGTCGTACCCATGCCGAATTGCTGCCAAAAATCAGCGAACGCGACGCCCATGGTCGTCTGATCATTCGCGATGACCTGCCGGAAATTTTCCACCTGCACAAGAACACCACGCTGCTGGATGCCGATGATGACTGGTTGCGCCTATCGGACTGGCGTCCGCTCTACGACACCTTCATGCGCGACTATCGCGGCACCCTGCAAGCGGACCGCCGTGATCTGGTGTCGCGTTTTCACGCTCAGGACATGGCGTTCAAAGTGGTAGGCGTCGGCAGTGTCGGCACCCGGTGCCTGGTGGCACTGCTGACCGACGATCAGGAGTTTCCGTTGTTCCTGCAATTCAAGGAGGCGCGGCGCTCGGTGCTTGCCGGCTACGTGAAGGCCAAGTCGCGGGTGCGGCATGAAGGGCAGCGGGTGGTCGACGGTCAGCGGCTGATGCAATCGGCCAGCGACTTGTTCCTCGGCTGGACCACCGGCCCCAGCGGGCGGCATTTTTATGTGCGGCAATTGCGCGACATGAAAATCTCCGCCGAACTCGAGACCTTCGATGGCGAAGCTTTCGCGGCCTATGGCCGACTCTGCGGCCGGGCCCTGGCTCGCGCCCATGCCAAGTCTTCCGGGCACGCGGCAGTGATCAGCGGCTACATCGGCAAGAGCGACGCACTGGCCGACGCGCTCTACAAATATGCCCGGGGATATACCGAGCAGAACGAGCGCGATTTCGAGCAGTTCCAGCAAGCCTGCCGCAAGGGTCGTTTGCGTGCACGGTCGGAAGCCGACTTTGCCGCGGATCATTTGCCGTAGCTGTGTCGCAGGCTCTGGTATGGGGCTTTGACCGAAATGAATTTTTCTTCACCCCACGCTTGCGTTCCTGCCTGTACATTGCCCTCGCTCATTCAAGAAACTACGGTTTGCCCGCCCTCCCGCGGGCTTTTTTTTGCCTGGGATTTTGTCTGACGGCCACCAGTGGTTTTATCCAGCCGACACCGCCCATCACTGTGCCGCTTGCGCGCCATTCCCTTGCGATTGCTCGGGCAGCAAACAGCCTTTGGCCATCCACTGGCAGTCTCTGGTCCAGCGATAACCGGATTCCAGATCGCCTCGGTCGTTGTAATACCCCAGCCTGAGTTGAGTGGCACTCAGGTCGAGTTTGGCAAAACCAGCCCGCGAGTCAGTAAAGGTGCTATTCGGCGTTGGCGTTGGCAGGACATCCAGCTTCTGGCCACCCGCCCCGGAAATCACCCACGCGGGTTCACCAGCACGCAACAGCAATTGCTGGTTGTGATCATGACCCGACAAAAGCAGATCGACGTGGTTGCGTTGCAACACTGGCAACAGCCGTGTGACCAGGTCCGACTCCTCGCCATGCTCACCTTGATTGCGCACCGGGTGATGGGACGCGGCTATTCGCCATACCGGAGCCGGTCCGGGCGCCTGGAACGCCTGATCGATCAAGTCGATTTGCTGCTGCAGAGTTTCACGTGGCGCCGAAGTGTCGAGGAACACCATCCGCACCAATGGCTGCCCGTCGACGTCACCGAAATCCTTGATGTAGAAATTCGCCGGCATCTGCCAGCGACCCGACCCCCGGTGCTGTTGGCCGTACTCGATCTCGTATTTTTGCGACACCGGGTAATCGTGGTTACCCAGCACTGCGTAAAACGGCACATGGCTGAGCCAGTGCCCCCAATAGACACGCTCGAATCGGGTTCCCCAACGATAATCGTGAGTACCGGTCAAGGGCTTGCCGTAGAAGTTGTCGCCGAGGAAAACCACCATGTCCAGGCGCCCCTCCCGGGCCGCGACGCGCTCCATGGCTTGCCCCACTCGCCATTGTTGCAAGTCACCGCTGCCTTGATCGCCCACGGCGATCAACGACACTGCCGCGGGGTCCAGGCCGCTCAGCGGAACATAGGGTGACGGCGGCACGAACAGCCAGTAACCACCTGCGATCAGCAGGAGAGCGAAGACAATGCCTGAGCCAGACAGGACCTTTCGGAGCACCGGACGTTTGGCAAAAATCGAGGGGGAATTTGTGCGATTCAATCAGGGACTCACCGGGCATCGAATGCCAGACTGGCTGGCGAAATGAAGGTCGACCTTCACCCCTAATAGATCACAGCAGTTGTTCATGCTTTGTTAAGAAAGCGTTCCGTATACTTTTTCCAGCCCTTTTTTTCGGCCTTCCTTTTCCGGTAGCCAGAAGTCATGTCGCGCCCTGTCCCACTGCTGTTTGCACTGTGTTGCCTGCTGTTTTTCTTCGCCCTTGGCAACCACCAATTACAAGGCTCCACCGAAGCGCGGGTCGCCGGAATCGCCATGGAAATGCACCTGGATAATGACTGGGTGACGCCGCGACTTTTCAGCGAACCCTTTCTGGAAAAACCACCCCTGAGCCTGTGGCTCGGCGCCGGGGCAATTCGTGCATTTGGCGGTACACCGTGGGCCGTTCGCCTGACGTCTGCATTCGCCGGGCTGTTCAGTGTGATGCTGCTGTACGCCATGCTGCGCCGGCTCGGCCGGCCCGTCAGTGTCGCGTGGACGGCGGCGATTCTGCTGGCGACCATGGCCAGTTACTGGAGCAACGTGCGCGGTGTCGGTGAAGATGCGTTGCTCGCCCTCGGGGTGAGCGCAGCGTTGCTGGCGTTCTTTGCGGGGCAACGACAAACAGGCATCGGCAACGGATTGCTATTTGTGGCGGGGATCGCCATCGCGACCCTGAGCAAGGGCGTGCTGGGCCTGGCCATGCCGGGTGTGGTGATCTTCACGTATCTGCTGGTCACCAGCCTGATGGACAAGCGCCTGAACGTCGCTGGTTGGCTGCGACCAGGCCTGCTGACGCTGCTGGGGCTGGTACCGCTGGTGATCTGGCTCGCGATGCTGTACCAGCGCGACGGTGCCCATGCCGTGACCGAGGTGCTGTTGACCAACAGTGTCGGTCGCTTCAGTGGTTCCTTCGTCGAAGCGGGGCATCACGAGCCGTACTATTACTACCTGGTCAAACTGCCCCAGGCCTTCCTGCCCTGGAATATCCTGGTGTATCTGGGCCTGTGGCATTTTCGTAAAAGCCTGGTGGCTAACCGGTACTTGCTGTTCTTCGCCCTGTGGTTGCTGGCGCAATTTGTGATGCTGACGCTGGCGTCGAGCAAACGTACGGTGTACCTGATGTCGCTGACGCCCGCAGCAGCGGTGATCGCTGCCGAATATGCACGCGTGCTGCTCGAACGCCTGAAGTCCCGTGAAGGTTCCCCGACCTGGACCGGTCGCGTGGCCGGGTATCGTAACGGTCTGGCGGTTGGCACCCTGGCCGTGGTCATTTGCGGTTACTTCGCCGCAGCACAATGGGCGATGCCTCATGCCGACCGGACATTGTCCTTCCTGCCGCTGACCGAGCAGATCCAGTCGATGCAGGCCAATGGGCAACAGGTTGCCCTGTACCAGGCCACTGAACGATTGGGCGGCGCCAGCGTGTTCTATACCCGCAGCGTGCTCAAAGGTCTCGATACCGAGTCGCAGTTGCATGATTTTCTCGGTGCGTCGCCTGAAAATGTCGCGGTGCTCTCCGGCGACACTGAGCCTGCCGCACCGTTGAAGGTGCTCAAGACAATGATGGTGGGGCGTCAGGCCTACTACTTCGTTGCGCAGTGAGGCACCCGTTCCTGCTGGATCTTTGCTGCGCCCAACCCATGACCCGCTGACATTTCCTCAGCCAATAAAAAACCCGCAGCCCTTTCGGTTTGCGGGTTTCGCTGTTCAAAGCGGACTCAATTCACTGGCTGAGTCTGGGCAGCCGGTACTGCTTGCTGCGCTTTGGAAAGCACCGGCTGTTCCAGCCTCGCTCGCCCGTAAAATGCCAGCGCCGTCAGCAAACACGCCAGCCACACAAAGATCCCGGCCCATAGGGTGTGGGACATGTAGTGCCAGCCTTGCAGCACCCGCGTCGTGCCGTAGATGAAACCGAGGGTCAGCGAGCCGTACATGATCGCCTTGGAATAGCGCCAGCGATAACGGCGAGCCACGAAGTACAACGCCAGCATGGTGAAACCACCCGATGCATGTCCGCCCGGCCAGCAGCGACCGTCACCGGCGACTTTCAGCAGGTCGAAATTTTCATACCACTCAACGTGCTCCATTTTGCCGCCGTACAGGGTGGTCTCGATCGGGCAGTACACGCTGGTGTGGCCCTTGAGGTAGTGAATGACCCCGGTGCTGATGGAAAACGCGAACACCACATAGAGAAAGTCCCGACGGTGCCGGGTGGCAAAGCGCAGCACCGGTGCGACTTTGATTTTTTCCAGGAAAGCGATGATTTTCGAGTGCTTTTCCGCCTTCAGGCGTGGCCAGAGAAACGACAGCAAGGCACCGATAATCGCAATTTCACCGGTCCAGTTCGGAATGATCCGCGCCCATTTATGGGTAATTTTTTCGAACAGATGGGATTGGTCCAACGGGTACGTCTGCGTCACCGGATCAAAAAAGTAATTGTTGAAGGCAATGTCGATTTTGGTCATGTCGAACATCAGGAACACCGCGACCGCGCAGGCCAGCGGAATACCGAAATTCACCCAGTAAAAGCGGTAGCGAGAAGCGGTCTGCATTGTGAATCCTGATTCAAAAAGAGGAGGGGAAAACTCAATGAGTGTTCACCGAGCTCCAGTCAGAGGCATCGATGAAACCAAGCATGCGCGGAGTTTGCGGGGTTTCGGCGGAAATAAACAGCGAAGCGCCATAACCCAGCGTCGTAGGCGGTAACTTCAGGTCTTTTTCCAGTTGTTCCATGCACTCGCTGTGAGTCACCAGAACCAGGTTACGCCCGGCCACTTTGTGCGCAAGCGCGTCGCGCAGCATGGTGCCCTTGCAACTGATCAGCCAGTCTTCCCCCGTGCCAACCTTGTTGAACATGAAGTTGGCGGTCTGTGCCGTGCGCAGGATCGGGCTGTTGTAGATATCGGCCTTGTCCAGGCCAAGGTGTCTGAACTGTGCCCCGAGGCTCTCGGCAACGCTGCGAGCGCGCGCGGTAATGCCATCGTTGCCAACCAGGCAAGGCGCCGAGGAGTGATCGCAGCGCTCGACATGGCGCACCAGTACGATCACATCGCCCTTGGCCCATCCCGTCATCAAAGCCTGTGCACCGGCCACATTGCCGTGGGCCAGGTCGGGCGCGGTGGCGGGACGCAGCAAAAACACGATCAACGGGACCACCAGCAGCGCCGAGGCCAACACCACCGCAGCGTTGCGATAACGGGCGAAGCGGTTCAGATCGATCGAGCGTTTTATCCCGAAAAGACTCAGTCTTAATTCCACATCAAGCCGCCTCGCCGGCACGGACCACCTCATTAGATCCGCAAAGGTTAAGGAAACGTGCGTTGTCGGCGGGTGAAAGACATGTGAAAAAAAGCTTAAAACGCTGCAAAAACCTTGTTACAGAATCCGCCACACAAAAACCTTTCAGCTCCCGGGATTGCTGCCGATACATCTTGCTTACACAGCTTGGCGGCCCCCAAAAAAAACAATCTTCCAGCCAACCGACGAAATAGAAGCACTACGTTCCTGGAGGAATTTGATGAATAGCTGGTTCGGCAACATCAGCGTGAACCTGAAACTGGGCCTGGGATTTGGCCTGGTCCTGGCACTGACCTGCGTCCTCGCCCTGACCGGCTGGACCAGCCTGGGCGGGCTGATCGACCGCAGCAACTGGATGAGCGACATCACCCAGCTCAACGCCGGCCTGACCAAGC
Organism: Pseudomonas sp. Pseusp3; assembly: GCF_047304225.1. NCBI lineage: Bacteria > Pseudomonadati > Pseudomonadota > Gammaproteobacteria > Pseudomonadales > Pseudomonadaceae > Pseudomonas > Pseudomonas sp. Pseusp3. The sequence continues at coordinate 91,835 of NZ_JBGLYV010000004.1, forward strand.
TGCGCGTGGTTCGCCTGCAATACATGCTGACCAACGGCGACGAAACCGCCGCACAGAGCGTGCAGACCACCCTCGACGCCTTCTCGGCCCAGCAACAGGCCCTGCTGGCGAAGTTCAAGAGCCCGGAAAACCTCAAGCTGCTCCGAGAGCAGGGTGCCGTCATCGACGCCTACAAGGTGTCCCTCGGCAAAATGCGCAACGCTTATCGCGCCGGCAACAGCGCCCGCGACGCCATGGGTGCCAACGCCGAAACCGCCAACACGCTGATCAATGGCATCACTACCCGCGTTCAGCAAATGCCGCTGAGCGACCAGCGCTTTGAACAGTTCCAGGCCATTACTGCTGCCAGGGAAGCGTTTCTGCTGGCCCGCTACGAAGTGCGCGGCTATACCGCCAGTACCAATGCCGAGACCGAGCAAAAGGCAGTCGGCCAACTGGATGCCGCCATCGCCAGCCTGAAACCGCTGAACGCGCATTTCGCCGACTCCCAGCAAGACGCCCTGCGTCAGCTGGAGGCTGCGCTGGGTAACTACCGCAGCGCCTTGCAGGCCTACAAGGCCGCCAGCAATGACGCGGTGCAAGCACGCCAGGAAATGACCGACCAGGGCGCCGCCATCGTCTCCCTGAGCGATCAGCTGTATCAGATCCAGCTCGACCGTCGTGACGCCGAAAGCGCCCGGGCGCGCACCTTGCAGCTGGTCAGCACGTTGCTGGCGTTGCTGGTGGGCGTCATTGCCGCCGTGGTCATCACTCGCCAGATCACCCGTCCATTGCGCGACACCCTGGCGGTGGTCGACCGCATCGCCAGCGGTGACCTGACCCAGAACGTGCTGGTCACCCGTCGCGACGAACTCGGCGTGTTGCAGCAAGGCATCGCACGCATGGGCGTGACCCTGCGCGACTTGATCAGCGGCATCCGCGACGGCGTCACCCAGATCGCCAGCGCCGCCGAAGAGCTGTCGGCCGTGACCGAGCAGACCAGCGCCGGGGTCAACAGTCAGAAAGTCGAGACCGATCAGGTCGCGACCGCCATGCACGAGATGACCGCCACCGTGCAGGAAGTCGCGCGCAACGCCGAAGAAGCCTCGCAAGCCGCTGCGGCGGCGGACGGTGAAGCCCGTGAAGGCGACAAGGTGGTCAACGAAGCCATCGCCCAGATCGAGCGCCTGGCCAGCGAAGTGGTGCGTTCCACCGAAGCCATGAGTGTGCTGCAGCAGGAAAGCGACAAGATCGGCAGCGTCATGGACGTGATCAAGGCCGTGGCCGAGCAGACCAACCTGCTGGCGCTCAACGCAGCCATCGAAGCGGCCCGCGCCGGGGAAGCCGGTCGTGGTTTTGCGGTGGTGGCCGACGAGGTCCGCGGCCTGGCCCAGCGCACGCAGAAGTCCACCGAGGAAATCGAAGGCCTGGTGGCCGGCCTGCAAAACGGCACGCAACAAGTATCGGCCGTGATGAACAACAGCCGCACCCTCACCGACAGCAGCGTGGCCCTGACCCGCAAGGCCGGCGAGTCACTGGAGAACATCACCCGCACGGTGTCCAATATCCAGTCGATGAACCAGCAGATCGCCGCCGCTGCCGAACAGCAAAGCGCCGTGGCCGAAGAGATCAGCCGCAGCATCATCAATGTGCGCGATGTGTCCGAGCAGACTGCTGCGGCGAGCGATGAAACCGCCAAGTCCAGCGTTGAGCTGGCGCGGCTGGGTGGTCAATTGCAGCAGATGGTGAGCCACTTCCGCGTCTGACCTTCAGCGCTCGCTGAATCGACCATCCAATCGCGAACAGGCTCGTCCTGTAGGAGCGAGCTTGCTCGCGATGGTGGTCAACGATAACGCGTGCATTCTGAATGATCGCGGCGCTGGCAGGTACTTCGCGAGCGAGCTCGCTCCTACAGGACCGGTTTTCCGCGATCGTGGTCTGACTGACTACAACTTTCCAAGGCTTACGCCCTCACCGCGTACCACGCTGTCGCAATGCCGACGGCATGAAGTACGCGTCTTCCGGCACCGGCTGGGCGAAGTCCACTGTGGCCGGCTCTTCGTTGTCCAGGTTCTGCACGTAGTAACGACGCGCCTGCAAGTCATGGAAGACATCCAGCGCACTCCAGGTGGTGGGCAGGTCGTAGAAGTTTTTCAGGTAGGCCATCGACACCCGCCACAACTCCCCTCGCCCGTCATATTGATCCACCAGTGCGGCGCCCCAACTGTCCTCGTCCAGAAACAGCACACGCTTGGAATAGATATGCCGTGCGCCCGGCTTGAGCGTGCCTTCGACCACCCAGACCCGATGTAGCTCATAACGGGTGAACTGCGGGTTGAGGTGGCCCGGTGTGAGCAACTGCGCGTACTTCACCTCAGGGCTACCGACTTTGTAATTGTTATAGGGAATGTAGACCTCTTGCTTGCCCTTGAGCTTCCAGTCGTAGCGGTCTGGCGAGCCATTGAACAGGTCGGTATCGTCCGCCGTGCGCAGGCCGTCGGATGAGGCGATCGGGGTGTCATACGCGAGGTTCGGCGCCCGGCGCACGCGGCGTTGGCCCGCGTCGTAGACCCAGGCCTGGCGCGGGTCCTTGAGCTGGTCCAGGGTCTCGTGAACCAACGCCGCACCGCCAGCCAGCCGGGCCGGGCTCTTCACGAACGCCAGGTAGTAAAACAGGATGTTTTTCAGGTCGGCAAACTGCCCGCCCTGGCGGTAATAGTTGAAGAGCCCCTCCTGCTGCGAGGTCACCAGCGCAAAGCTGCCGTTGCGTTGTACCGGCGCTTCGGAGGCACGTCGGACCACATAGATGCCGCGATAACGGGTGATGTGGTTCCACAGCACCTCGATCCCGTCCTTGGGCACCGGGAACGGCACACCGCCATAGGCATCGGCAAAACCGGTCCCGCCATCGAGCAGCTTGGCCGAGGTCGCGTTTTTCAGGGTGTTGTCATACAGCCACTGCGGCGCCGAACCCGAGCGGCGAGAGGGATAGACCGGCATCTGGAAGGTGTCGGGGTAGCTGTTGAACAGTGCGATCTGACCCGGGCTGAGGTGGGCCTTGTACTGTTCAAGGTTGGCCTTGGTGATGGTGAACAGTGGCTTGTCCGCCGCATAGGGGTCCAGGTGATGCTGGCCCGGCTTGTAGCCCGCCGGCGCCTGGGTGATGCCGCCGGTCCAGGCCGGAATGGTCCCGGCCGCGTTACCGGCACGTTCGGCCCCCAGCGGCGTCAGCGTGGTTTTCAATTGCTCGGCTTGCTGGGGCGTGACTGCGGCCAGCGCACTGCCGGCGGCCAGGCTCAGGAGCAGCGCCAGCGTGGTCTTGGTCAATCGTGAAGTGTGAAACATGATCGTTCTCCGAAATAAAGGCCGCAGGTCTGCAAACACACAGCAGATCCCCTGTGGGAGCGGGCTTGCTCGCGAAGAGGGCGGCACATCCAGCACAGATGTCGCCTGATACACCGCTTTCGCGAGCAAGCCCGCTCCCACACAGGGTTTGCGTGTAGCAATCAAAGGAAGTACTTGAGGTTGAAGCCAACGTTGTCGCGGTCACGCAGGCCGTTGTCCTGCCCACCGCCATAGAACTCGGTGTATTGCAGCTCGGCCTCCAGCTTGTTCTGGTAGTTGGCCTTGATCCCCAGGGTGTAGGCCTTGCGGCCCTCGATGATGTTGCCCGCCTGATAGCTGTTGCCCTCGAAGTCATCCTTGTAGACGACATAAGGCGAGACGTTGACCCCGGCATACACGTCGTTCCAGGTGCCATTGAGCATCGCGGTGTAGCTGTAGGAATTGCGGTTGACCTGGTCGTCGCGCTCGCCGCCGGACACATAGGAAAAGTTACCGGTGCCAGCGAAGTAGCGGGTGCTGCCATCAAAAGCGGTGTATTGCAGGCTGCTGCCGCGCAAGTGCTCGGACGCCAGCTCGAATACGCCGAACATCGAGTCGAACGACAGGCTCGGACCGAAGTTGTAAATGGTGCCGACGGAGGTGTTGAACGCCTCCACCCGCTGGGCGTTATTGATCTGACTGGCGAGCGTGACCTGCTGCCCGCCAATGTTGATGGTCTGGCCGGCCGCCGCTGCGGCAGCGCCGTGGGCCAGGTCGCCGATCAGGTCGTTGGTGGCGGCGACCCCGATGGGCAGGTTCGGTCGATAAGCCACTTCACCGAACACCGACGCCTGGCCCAGGGTGGTGTTGAAACTGAAGCCGTACATGCGGATGTCTTCGGCGTAGCGCCGATGCGCCTGAATGTTGCCCAGCACATCCACGGTCGCCAGGCCGTTGGCCAGTTGCCCCGCCTGACTGCCGGCGACACCGGCCAACAGGTTGGTCAGGGCATTCATGTCGATGCCCTTGTACCCTCCCAGATCGGCTGAAATGGTCGGTTCCTTGGCGTGGTAGTTGACCATGTACAAGCCGAATTCGGTGCTGTTGAGCGCTTCTGCGATGTAGCGAAAAGCGAAACCGAACTGGCCGTCGTTGCGCGCGTTGAAATCCTTGCCGACCGAGGCCACCTTGACGGTGTTGCCAAAGGCAGGGGTAACCCCGCTGGCGTACAGGCCGGTAGTCCTCAGGGCCTGGTTGAGTACCGGGTTGTTGCCCAGTGCACCGTACAGATCGATCACGTTGCCGAACCCCGGCACCGGGGTGTCCAGCGCGGTACCGGTAAAGTTGTTGTAGGCGGTGTTGCCACCGTCGGCGAACAGGTCCGTCTGCGAGTAGAACGTGCCGACCGGGTCGATGCGGGTTTCCTTCCAGTTGGTCTGGTAGAAGCTTTCCATGGTCAGGGAATCGGTCAGGCCGATGTTGAAGCTCAGTGCTTCCACCGGTACCAGCACTTCCTTGACTTCGGCCCCGGGTAGACGGTACTTGGCCGCATCCACTGGGTTGGTGGTGTTGATCCCGCCACGGTAGAAAATCCCCTCGCCCCAGTTGAACACCTGGCGCCCTATACGTGCCGTGAGCGGCATCTGCGCTACATCCCAGTTGCCGTAGAGGTAGGCGTCGAGCATCTCCACCCGGCTGCCGGCGATATCGCGGGTCTGGTCAGTGAAGTGGTCGTCCTGCGGGAAACTCTGACTGGGTTGCGACGGTTTGTTGTTGCGCAAGTAATCGTTGCGCTTGTCCATCAGTTGGGTGTCATAGAACGCGGTGCCGCGCACGAACATCCCGTAGTTCTGATAGTTGGCCTCGAGTTCCGAGGTGATCTTGTACACCTCGGAAACCAGCCCGGTGTCGAAGTTGCGATTGCCGTCGTTGGTGTTGACGTCATCGTTGGTCTTGTCCCGGCCCTGGACCCGCCACAAGCGGCCGTAGGACAAGGTACTGTCGAATGAACCGGTGATCTGGTTGTCCAGCACGCTGAACTCCTTGGCCTGCACGCCGTCGACCGCGCACAGTTGCAGCAGCCCTGCCAGGCCGACACCAGGAAGCGCCGCGCCAGACAGGCGAAATCGAATCTTCATGATCTGTTCCCCTTCCCCTGGTTTTATTGTTTTTGTGTTCTGGCAATGTGGCTGCGATGGCTAGGGTGCCAACCCCGCAGTGACATAAACCCGGCTGTGCGCACCGAAATGCCCCAGCAGTTTGAACAACTGCCGGTTGAGTGCCGGATGGTCGAAATCTTCGCGCTGCAGCTGATTACCGTTGCTGAAATCGCTGGTGATCGGTGCCGAGTCCAGCCACTGACCGATGGCTTCATCGAACGCCGCGGACTCGTCAACGGACTCGGCACTCACCACTTCGCGCAGGTAGTCCACCGAGTACGGCGGGTAATGGCCGTCCCGGGCAGAATCGGCATAAGCGTCGAGCATCGGATGGGGCTGGCCGGCACGCAGCAAACGACGCAGCCAGGTCGACTGATACTTCTCCACTTCCATGTGCCGGGTCGCAACGCGTTCGATGGACGCCTGCTTGTCGGCAGCGAAACCGGCCAGTGCCTTGCCTTCCAACAGAAGAAGACTGGCAAGGTCGACGCCGGGCAATGGCTTGGCGTGATAAGGCTGGGTCAGGTCCTGAATGTGGTGCAGGCCCCAGCCGAGAAAGCGATAACCCCAATAAGGATGACCGGTGGCAAAGGCCAGTCGCGCCAAGCCCATGTACTGGTAGGCGCGCCAGTCAGGCCAGCTGCGTTCGAGAAACCCGGCAGCGGCGTACACCACCGGGCTTTCATGGAAGAAGCCCATATGGAACGGCGCCTGGGAGCTGTACTGAAACCGTGCGTCACCAAAGGGCTGCGGGCCGAAGCCGTACAGCGCGCCAACTTCACCGGGGTTGTCGCTGAACAGGTTGATGTCGTGGCCGTAATCAGGCTCATCGGCGGCGCTGGCCAACACGGCCAGGGGTGCGACTTTTTCGTTGTCAGTCACGCGAATGAAGCGCTGGCGATTCCATGGCGAGAGGGTCTGCTCGACCATGACCTGCTCGGCGATTAGGTGTTCACGCTCAGGCAGATCCTGGCCGGGCAGCGGTTGAATGACCATCGCCAGATGAATCTGCGGATTGATCCGCAGCGCGGTGAGGAAGTCGTGGCGCAGATTGTCCCCAGGTACGTCTGGCAATCGCAGATTGTCGGGGCGTGACGGGTACTGGGCGAAGTGTTCGCGGGCGAAGCGTTCCTGCTCGTCGAGTAACGCGCTCACGGCTTGATATTGCTGCGCGAGAAACCGCTCCAGTGGCTCGACTTCGACAGTTGGCGCATCACGCAACGCCGGCAGGTCCTGCAACGCCAGGTAGCTGCCCACCGTATGGTTGGACCAGCCCCAGGCCGTCGGGGCCGTTGCACAAAGCAGCAACAGGAGGAATGTCAGCTTCATTGCTTTTGGTTCTTATTGGATGTGCCGTGGGGGTTGAGCCTAACAACCGACCCGGGCCCTGACACTGTCCAAACTCACCAGAAAAGTTCTCCGATAGCGCCACGCCTCGATGCAAAAAAACACCACGGACCAATGTGGGAGCGGGCTTGCTCGCGAAGGCGGTGTGTCAGTGAAATCAATGTTGACTGACACTCCGCCTTCGCGAGCAAGCCCGCTCCCACAGGGGGGATCTGCGGTGTTCTTTCAGGCGGGGTAACCGGTGATTTTGCGGATGCTTTGGTACAGCGGCTTGAGCTGTCGATACATACGCAGGTAGACCTCCTTGTACAGTCGCTCATAGATCTGCTGCGCATCGGGTTGCGGCATGAATACCGCTCCGACCCGGGTCATGGCGGCCATCGCCGTGGGGAAGTCCGCGTGCAGCCCCAGCCCTACCGCGCAGCAAATGGCCGCGCCCAGCCCGGACGCTTCGTAGACATGCGGACGCTCGGCCGGCAGGCCGAAAATGTTCGCCGTGAGTTGCATCGCGGCATCACTCTGGGAGCCACCACCGGCGACGCGCAAGCGCGTGATGGAGACCCGCGAACGTTTCTCGATCTTCTCCATGCCCTGACGCAAGGCATACGCCAGGCCTTCGAGGATCGCCCGGTAAATGTGCGCGCGGGTATGCACGTCACCAAAGCCGATCATCGCGCCCTTGGCTTCCACACCCGGCTCGCGGATGCCGGGCGACCAGTAGGGTTGCAGCATCAAGCCCATGGAGCCCGGCGGCACGGCGTCGACCAGCGCATCGAAGAGTTGCTCAGGCTCCACGCCCTGGGCTTTGGCCTGCTGCATTTCCCGCAGGCCGAACTCGTTCTTGAACCAGCTGACCATCCAGTAGCCGCGATAAATCATCACCTCGCAGTTGTATTGATCCGGCACCGCCGACGGGTAAGGCGGAATCAACGGGACGATTTCCAGGTAGCGCGACCGGGTACTGGTGATCGTCGCCGTAGTGCCGTAGGAAAGGCACACGGTGCCGGCGTCGACGACGCCGGAACCCACGACTTCGCAGGCCTTGTCGGCGCCCGCGGCGATCAGCGGCAACCCCTCGGGAATACCGGTGTGGCGGCTGGCCTCGGCGCTGATGTAGCCGAGGGTTTCACCGGGCTTGTGCAGGCTCGGCAGTTGCTCGGGACGCACCGCCAGCGCCTGCCATTTCCAGTCGGCGGGTGCGGCCCATTTCAGGCGTTTGAAGTCGAAGGGCAAGTAGCCGACGCAACACCCCACGGAATCGACAAAGCGCCCGCACAGGCGATGGGTGAGAAACCCCGAGAGCAGCAAAAACTTGTCGGTTGCCGCCCAGACCTCAGGCTGGTGGCGGGCGATCCAGTTGGCCTCGGCCTGGGCGCGAAAGTAGTCCACCGTGGCTTGCGCGCCGACCAGTTTGAACAGCCAGCCCCACGGTCCCTTGATACCGCCTTCGACTTCGGCCTGGCGTTGATCGAGCCACAAAATCGCCGGTCGCAGTGGCTTGCCCTGGGCATCGACGTTGATCACCGTGCCGCGCTGGGTGGTCAGGGATACACCGGCAATCTGCGAGCGATCGATGCCGGTTTGCTGCCACAACTGCTGGCAGGCCTCACCCAGTTTTGCCCAGTAATACTCCGGGTCCTGCTCGGCCCAGCCGGGTTGAGCCGAGTAGTAGGCCTGCAACTCGACCTTGCCTTTGCCCAGCAGATTGCCCTGCAGGTCGAAGAGCAGCGCGCGCACGCTCTGGGTGCCATTGTCGATGGCCAACAGGTAACGCTTGTTCGGGTGGTTATCCATGGAACTCTCTTCAATGGGCATCAATGCGCGGCATCCGGCAAACCATGATGGCGTTGCCACAACGCCAGGTAGCGCTGCTGTTCCTGCTGCCAACGCTCATCGTCCCAGCCCAGCCGCGGCTGGCAGAGTCGGCGAATCGCCGGCCAGTAATCTTCGGCGCCTCGAGGCAGCAACAGGCCAATGCGGGTGCGGCGCAGCAGCAGGTCATCCAGGTGCAGGACCATTTCCGTATCGCAGGCAACGGCCAGCTCTGCCCACAAGGTGTCAGTGCCGCCGACGGTGTCATGGCCCAGTTCGACAAGCAGCTTCGCCAGCCTCGGCAGGTCACGGCCATGCCGCCCGGCCAGGCGCCGCCACTGGTTGGCGCTGAGCCCCGGGATCGCCAGCGGCGGCACGACGGCGAACACCGGCGCGGCGTCGTCATTGAAGGGCCGGTCGAGCATGTTCGCGCAGGCCTTGAGCACTTCGATCGCCTGCGGGCGAAAGGTGGTCAGCTTGCCGCCGGCCAGGGTCACACAACCCGGTTCCTGCCACAGCACATGTTCACGGGTTTCATTCGAGGGCTTGAGTTCACCCGCAGCACTGCCCACCACCGGGCGCACGCCCGACCAGGTCGACAGCACGTCGGCGGCGACCACCTCGGCCTGGGGGAACTGTTGGCTGCAGGCAGCCAGCAGATAGTCGAGTTCCTCGGAGCTGATGCTCGCGCTTTGGTCGAGATCGCCGTGATGATCGAGGTCCGTGGTACCGACCACCGTGGCACCCTCCCAAGGGAAAACGAACACCGGTCGACGGTCGCGCTCGTGCAGAAAGGTGAAGGCTTGTGCCACTGGCAGGCGCCAGCCCGGCAACAGCAAATGACTGCCACGCAACGGGCGCAACTGGCGAGGGGCATCGGACGGGCGCAAGCGCTCGGCCCACGCGCCGGTGGCCACGGCCAGCACACCGCAACGCAATGTCAGTAGTCCGCCACCCTCGCAGTCCTCGACCTGAACGCCGCAAACGCGCCCCTCTTCACGCAGCAATCGCTGCACCCGCATACCGTTGAGCACCACGGCGCCGTCGGCCCGGGCCTCGCCCAATACACGCATCACCAGCCGGGCATCATCGGTCAGCGCATCGACAAAACAGGTGCCGCCCAGCAGGTCATCTTCCTTCACCCCAGGCGCCAGATAACGCAGTTGTTGCGCGTCGTGGAAGCAATGGCTGCGCCGCCCGGCCAATGCGTCATAGATGGACAGCAAACCACCCAGCACCCGTGGTCCGGGAAAACCGCCACGGTAATGCGGCATCATGAAACTCATCGGTTCCACCAGCCCCGGCGCTTCGTCGAGCAGGCGCTGGCGTTCGCGGACCGAATCGCGGGTCAGGCGCCACTGGCCCTTGGCGATGTAACGCAAGCCGCCATGGACCATTTTCGAAGAGCGGCTGGAAGTGCCCCAGGCAAAATCGCGCTGCTCCAGCAGCAGGCAACGCCACCCACGGCGCGCGGCTTCGCGCAGGATGCCGGCGCCGCTGATGCCGCCGCCGATGACGATCAGGTCCCAGGTTTCATCCGCCAGCGTCGGCAGCACCTGCTGTCGCCACGCCGCGTTCCAGTCCAGGCTCATGGCCGTCACTCCTGCAACAGCGTGCCAGGGTTCAGTCGCCCGGCCGGATCAAAATGCCGACTCAGTGCCTGCAGGGTTTCCATTGCCAGTGCGCCCTTTTCCCGGCGCAGGTACGGCGCGTGGTCCTTGCCCACGCCATGCTGGTGGCTGATGGTGCCTTGGTTGTCGACGATGGTCTGGCTGGCCGCCTGCTTGAGTGCCTGCCAGCGCGCCAGGGTGGCGGGGTAGTCCGCTGCCGGGCGAAACACATAGGTGGTGTAGATGCTCGATCCTTCGCCGTAGACATGGGAAAGGTGGGTGAAGACATGCACCCGCTCGCCTTCGGCAGCCAAGGCGTCGCGCAGGCTGTTTTCGATGAGCGTGAGGAGGTTATCGACGTTGCTCCAGTCAGTGGCCGTTTCCAGGGTGTCCACCACGTAACCTGCATTCCACAGGTTTTCGCGCAGGTAGGGAAAACGAAAACGGTTCTGCGCCCACTTCTTGCCGAGCAAGGTGCCGGTAAACACCCCGCCGAACGCCTTGAGGTGCTGCCGGGCCTGACGCAGGGACAGCGCATTTTGCCGACGGTTGCCGGTCACGCCGAACGTCAGCAGGCATTTGCCCTCACCGGCGCCGCGCAGGGCCAGGTACTTTTCCAGCCAGGCGATCTGTTGCGGGTGACCGGCCAGCGCCAGCTGGGTTTCGGTTTCCACCGCGTTGGACAAGCGCAGCATCGACAGCGGCACGCGCGCCTGGGCCAACTGGCGGATGGCTTGCAGCGCCTTGGGCCAATCGGGCAGAAACACCCCATAGAAACGCTCATCGGCGGGCAGTGCGCTGACCCGTACCTTCACCTCGGAAATGATCCCGAATCGACCCTCGCAGCCCAACACCACCTCGCGCAGATCAGGGCCGGCCGCCGAGGCCGGGAAGGAGGGAATCTCCAATGGGCCGGCGAAGGTTTCCAGGGTCCCGCCGGCGAACAATTGCTCGATTCGCCCATAACGCAATGACTGCTGGCCACTGGAACGGCTGGCGACCCAACCGCCCAGGGTCGACAGCTCCCACGACTGCGGGAAATGCCCCAGGGTGTAACCCCGGGCGCGCAGCTGACTTTCCACCTGCGGTCCAGTGGTGCCGGGGCCAAAGGTGGCCAGTAGACTCTCTTCGTCGAGATCCAGCAGGCGATTCATGCGAGCCAGGGAAACCGTCACCACCGGCCGCGCGGAACTCGGCGGGTTGATGTGACCGGCCACCGAGGTGCCGCCGCCATAAGGAATCAGGCACAGGTCCTGTTCATGGGCGAGCAGCAGTAACCGGCGAATCTGTTCAGCGCTCGTGGGATAGGCCACGGCGTCGGGATAATTCCCCAGCGCGCCCTCACGCAACGCCAGCCAGTCCGGCAGGCTCTGGCCCCGCGCATGCAACAAACGATCATGGGCATCCACGCTGTACAGGAAGTGTTGCTGCAACCGCGACGGGGGTACGCGGGCCAATGCCGTCTCAAGCGTCGCATCGGGCAGCGCTCGACCGTCACCCACCCGCCGGGCGAGAAAACTCGCGCCCTGGGCCGGCAGTTCGACCACCGTGGTTGCATCTCCCCAGCCGTTCCAGCGTCGCATGCGTGTGTCCTTTTGCGGTTCTGATCAGTGATATTTCAGGCCCCCATACTAGTGCGCCGCCCGAAAGTGTCACGGTCGCATCCGGCCAGTTCGAGTAGCCAATTGAGTCAAACGTCGCGCAAGCGTCAGCCATTTACTTTAGCCGTGGTTTCAAATTACCTTTCAGGGCATTCATCCGCGCACGCGGGCCTTGATCAAAGGAAACGATCATGCAATCCCTGGGCTTCACTTCAGTTCCGCCGCTGCTCAAATACCTGCGTCATGCCGAACAACTGGGCATGGCCATCGAGCCTGCGTTGGCGGCTGCCGGGTTGCAGGCACAGCAGTTGAGTGACAACAGCCTGCGGTTGCCGGGTGAAGCCCATGAACGGCTGCTCGATTATTTCTGCGAACACTCGGGCGATGCGTTGTTCGGTCTCAACGCCGCGCGTTTCGTGTTGCCCAACTCCTGGAGCGTGCTGGGTTACATCACCATGAACTGCGCGACACTGGGCGACGCCATGAGCCGCATCACGCCGTTCGAAAAGCTGGTGGGAGACATGGGCGTGAGCCGCGCCGAGGTGCAGGACAGCGGCGTGCACCTGATCTGGACATGCCGCCACCAACGCCCGCGAATTCGCCGGCACCTGGTGGAAAACGTGCTCGGCTCCTGGCTGCAATACGCGCGCTGGATCGCCGACACGCATATGTCGCCGGCCGCCGTCTGGCTGGAACATGCCCGTCCGGCCGACACGACGCTGGCACAGTACGAGCAGTTCTTCGACTGTCCGGTACTGTTCGACCAGCCTTACTCGGCGCTGATTGTCCCATTGCCGTATTTGCAGTTGCCATTGCGCCAGGCCGATGCGCAATTGCTGCGCACGCTGGAAGAACATGCCCTGGGATTGATGGCCACACTGGAGGACGCGTCGCTGGAACAACGGGTCAAAAACATCCTGCGCCAATTGCTAAAGGAAGGTCTGCCACGCAAGGAGCAGGTGGCCGAGCATCTCACCGTGTCAGTGCGCACGCTGCAACGCCAGTTGCATCAGGCCGGTACGTCGTACCAGCAGATCCTTGATGATCTGCGCCAGGAACTGGCCGAGCATTACCTGCTCAACAGCACCCTGCCGATTCAGGACATCGCCCAATACCTGGGTTTCACCGAACCCCGCTCGTTTCACCGCACGTTCAAAAGCCGGCGCGGGATGCCGCCCGGCGAGTTTCGGCAAACCCACCGGGTGTCGAACGAAAGCTAAAGGCTCAGAGGCTGATCGCATTGGTGAACACCAACCGATTGCCGAACGGGTCGGCGATGGTCATGTCCTGGCTGCCCCACGGCATGGCCTGAATCTGTGGATGGGAAAAGCTGTATTGCTTGGCCAACAGTTGCTGTTGAAACGCCTCCAGCTCATCCGCCTCGATCCGCAGTGCAGAACCCGGCGTGCTGTCGCCATGGTGTTCGGACAAGTGCAGCACGCATTCGCCACGGGAGATTTGCAGGTACAGCGGGAAGTTCGCTTCGAATCGATGCTGCCAGTCGATCTTGAAACCGAGGAAGTCGACGTAAAACTCCACTGCCTTGGCTTCGTCGAAAATACGCAGGACCGGAGTGGTTTTGCCGAAGCTCATCGGATTGCCCCCAGACGGTGAAAGACCTGTGGGAGCGAGCTTGCTCGCGATGGTCGTTAATGATGACGCGTGTCTACCGGGTAAACGCTGCGCTCTTTTGTCCATCGCGAGCAAGCTCGCTCCTACAGAATACGTAACCGAACAATGAATGGTTGTCAGGTTTGATATCAGTCCTTCGGCGCGGAAATGCCAATCTTTAATTTCAAAGTGCCATCACTGTGACACAGTCCTCGAAACTCACTCGAACCCCGTACGCAAATCCCCTTCCCTAGCCAGGAATCGCCCTTCTCTGCGCCCGTTGGCCTGGCCATCACGGTAACTCAACACACCGTTGACCCATACGCCCTCGATGCCTTGCGCCGCCCGCTGTGGATCGTTGAAATCGGCGACATCGCGGATGGTTGCCGGATCGAACAACACCAGGTCCGCCCAATGACCTTCGCGAATTTCACCACGCGCCTTCAAACCGAAGCGGGCCGCCGACAGCCCGGTCATCTTGTGCACGGCGGTGTGCAGCGGAAATAGCCCTACGTCACGGCTGAAATGTCCGAGCACCCGGGGGAATGCGCCCCACAAGCGTGGGTGTGGGAACGGGTCTTCCGGCAAGCCGTCGGAGCCGACCATCGACAGCGGATGCGCGAGGATTCTGCGGACATCGGCTTCGTCCATCCCGTAATAAACCGCGCCGGCCGGCTGCAGTTGGCGGGCCGCGTCGAGCAGCGACAGGTTCCATTCGGCGGCGATGTCCATCAGGTCGCGGCCGCCCATTTCCGGATGCGGGGTCGACCAGGTGATGGTGATGCGGTGGGCATCGGTCACCTGCTTGAGGTCCAGGGTCGATGAGCTCGCGGCGTAGGGATAACAGTCGCAACCGACCGGGTGGGTCTTCGCCGCCTGTTCAAGAGACGCCAGCAACTGCGGACTACGCCCCCAGTTACCGGCGCCGGCGCATTTGAGGTGGGAAATGATCACCGGGCTTTGTGCATGGCGACCAATCCGGAACGCCTCGTCCATGGCCTCCAGCACCGGTTCGAATTCGCTGCGCAGATGGGTGGTGTAGACCGCTCCGAATGCCGTCAACTCTTCGGTCAGCTGCATCACTTCATCGGTCGATGCCGAGAAGGCGCTGGCATAGGCAAGGCCGGTGGACAAGCCCAAGGCGCCGGCTTCGAGGCTTTCACGCAGTTGCTCGCGCATCGCGCTGATTTCATCGGCCGTGGCGGTGCGAAACAGGTCGTCCAGATGATTGCTGCGCAACGCCGTATGGCCGACCAGTGCGGCTACGTTCAACGTGGTATTCGCCGCTTCGACCGCCGTGCGGTAGTCGCGGAAGGTCGGATAAACGAACGCCGCGGCCGTGCCGAGCAGGTTCATCGGATCCGGCGGATCGCCGCGCAAACTCACCGGCGACGCACTGATCCCGCAGTTTCCGACGATCACCGTGGTCACGCCCTGGCTGAGCTTGGGCAGCATCTGCGGCTGACGAATCACCACGGTATCGTCATGGGTGTGCACGTCGATGAAACCCGGCGCCAGCACCTGGCCCGCTGCGTCGATTTCTTCGTTTGCGTGGGCATCGCGCAAGTCGCCGATACGCTCGATGCGCCCATTGAGAATGGCCACGTCGGCGGGGTAACCGGGGCTGTTGCTGCCGTCGATGATCAGGGCGTTGCGAATCAGCGTGTCGTACTGCATGTCAGTCTCCCAGCGGCAAGTGATCGTCGCCGCCGCGGTATTCGTCCAGGGCGAGTTTGATCCGCCGCAGACGTTCTTGATTGTCTTCAGGATTGGCCAGGGCCAGCTCGGTGGCGAGCACGTCGATGGCCAGCAGCATGCCGTAGCGCGCTGCCGTGGGTTTGTAGATGAACGAAGTTTCGGCACTTTGCAGGGGCAGGACGATGTCGGCCAGTTGCGCCAGCGGTGAACCCGCGAGCGTAATGGCCAGAATGCGGGCGCCATAGTTGCGCGCCAGCTCCACCGTTTCGATCAACTCCGGGGTGATCCCGGTCAGCGAGCAGACAATCACCACCTGTTCAGCGCTGAGGCTGGCGGCGGTGACGCGCATCATCACCGCATCGTGGCACGCCGTAATCGGATAGCCGAGGCGCACCAGGCGCACTTGCAGTTCGTCGCTGCACAGGGTCGAGCAGCCGCCCATGCCAAAAGCGTGAATCATCCGCGCCTTGCCCAGCAGTTTCACCGCATCGGCGAAACGCGACTCATCGAACGCCGCCAGGTGCTGGCGCAAGGTCGATTCGATGTCACTCACGATCTGTCCGTAGAACGCCGACTGCTCGGGCGTGCCCGCCGGGTCGAGAAACCGGCTGCCGACGCCGCTGGCCTGGGCCAGTTGCAAACGCAAATCGCGCAAATCCCGGCAGCCGACCGTGCGGGCGAAACGCGACAGCGTGGCGGTGCTGACCTCTGCCCGCAGCGCCAGTTCATCGAGGCTGGCGGAGGCGGCAAATCCTACGTCGTCGAGCATCAGGCGGGCGATGCGGCCTTCACCGGCGCTGAAGGAATCCTGACGGGCGCGGATCTGGTAGAGGATGTCCATGCGGGTGGCTCCGGCTAAATCAGGTAAGAAAGGCCAACGGTCAGTCCGAAGGCAACGACCGAGATCAACGTCTCGAGCACGGTCCAGGTCTTGAAGGTTTGGGCAACGGTCATGTTGAAGTATTCCTTGATCAACCAGAAACCGCCGTCGTTAACGTGGGAAAAGATAACCGACCCGGCGCCGGTCGCCAGCACCAGCAGCTCCGGATGGGGATAACCCAGACCAATGGCTACGGGTGCGACCACACCTGAAGCGGTCGTCATGGCCACAGTGGCAGATCCGGTGGCGATGCGCATCAGCGCGGCAAACAGCCAGCCCATCAACAGCGGCGACAGATGAAATTCGTGGGCCAGACCAACGATCTGGTCGGTGACGCCAGCATCCACCAGAATCCGGTTCAAGCCACCACCGGCACCCACCAACAGCGTAATGCTCGCGGTCGGCGCCAGGCATTCGTTGGTGAACTTGAGGATCGATTCACGGTTGAAGCCCTGCGCCAGGCCGAGGGTCCAGAAGCTCAGCAATGTGGCGAGCAACAGCGCGATCACCGAGTTACCGATGAACAGCAGGAACTGGTTGAAGCCGCTGCCCGGCGTGGAAATCAGATTGGCCCAGCCGCCGATCAGCATCAGCACCACCGGCAACAGGATGGTTGCCATGGTGATGCCGAAACCCGGCAGGCTGTCGCGGGGTTCACGCTCCAGGAACTGGCGCTCCAGCGGGTTTTCCGCCGGCAATTGAATACGCGGCACGATGAATTTGGCGTACAGGGGACCTGCAATGATCGCGGTCGGAATGCCGATCAGGATCGCATACATCAAGGTCTGCCCCACCGACGCCTGATACACCTGTACCGCCAGCATCGCCGCCGGGTGCGGCGGCACGAGCGCATGCACCACCGAGAGCCCGGCGACCATCGGCAAGCCGACCATCAGGATTGATACACCCACGCGCCGCGCCACGGTAAAGGCAATCGGCACCAGCAAGACGAAACCGACTTCGAAGAACAGCGGCAGCCCCACCAGAAACGCGATGCACACCATCGCCCAATGCGCGTTCTTCTCGCCAAAACGGTCGATCAGCGTGCGCGCCATCTGCTCGGCGCCACCGGACTCGGCCATCATCTTGCCGAGCATGGTCCCCAACGCCACCACCAGCGCGATGTGCCCCAGGGTTTTGCCGACACCCGCCTCGTACGCCCCCACCACACCGGAGGGTGGCATCCCGGCGACCAGCGCCAGGCCGAGGGAAATCAGGGTGATGACAATGAACGGATTGAGCCGGTAACGAGCGATCAGAACGATCAGCGCGATGATGGCAACGGCGGCATACACCAGCAGCCAATAGCCGAAGGACGGGGTCATGCGGTACTCCTCGAGAGGGTCACGTCGAAATATTTGTGAAACTCTTAAAACATTTCGGTCGGTGATTTTCAAACGAGGTGAAAGTAATTTTCGTGCACGGATAAGAGGTGTCGTACAGAGACATGGCGTGTCGCGAATTATGAAAGTCGGCCGTACGAATTTTCATCGCCGAAAGACAGATCGTTCCCACGCTCAGGGTGGGAACAATCGAATGGCTGAGCTCAGTCGTGCTGCATCCGGGCGCGCTTGAGCAACTTCTTGCAACGCTCGGACAAATGCAGCACACGCAAGTGCTTGCCAGCCTTGGCGTAGCGCTCGCGCAAGGTGCCCAGCGCAGCGATGGCCGAGTAATCGACAAAACTCAGATGACGACAATCCAGAGTCACTTGCAGCGGGTCATTGGCCGGATCGAACTGATTGAGAAAGGGTGTGGTCGAGGCGAAGAACAGCGTGCCATGCAGCCGATACAGCTTGCTGCCGTCGTTCTCCAGATGACTGTCGGCATACAGCTGGCGGGCCTGCTGCCAGGCAAAGTTCAGCGCCGCAATGATGATGCCGCAGAGCACCGCAACGGCCAGATCGGTGAACACGGTAATCACCGTCACCGCGATGATCACCAGCACGTCGTTCAGCGGCACTTTGTTCAGCACCCGCAACGACGCCCAGGCGAAGGTCTGTTGCGACACCACGAACATCACCCCGACCAGCGCGGCCAATGGAATGCGCTCGATCAGCGGCGACAGAAACAGGATGAACAGCAGGATCGACACCCCGGCCACCACTCCGGACACGCGCCCGCGACCGCCGGAACTGAGGTTGATCATGGTCTGGCCGATCATGGCGCAACCGCCCATGCCACCGAACGCACCGGACACCAGATTCGCCGCCCCCAGCGCCACGCACTCGCGATCCGGGTAACCACGGCTCTCGGTGATTTCGTCGGTGAGGTTGAGGGTCAACAGGGTTTCCAGCAACCCGACCAGCGCCATCAGGATCGCGTAGGGCGCGATGATCCGCAGGGTGTCCAGATTCCATGCGATGTCCGGCAGCGCCAGCGTCGGCAAGCCACCGGCAATGTGCGCCATGTCGCCCAGGGTGCGGGTCGGCAGGCCGAGCAGGTACACCGCCAGGCCCACACCGAGAATCGCCACCAGCGCCGGTGGCACCGTACGGGTCAGGCGCGGCATCACATAGACAACGGCCATGGTCACCGCGACCAGCCCGAGCATCATGTACAGCGGCGTACCGCTCAACCAGGCCTCACCACTCTTGAAGTGCTCCAGTTGCGCCAGGGCAATGACAATCGCCAGGCCGTTGACGAAACCGAGCATCACCGGATACGGCACCATGCGCACCAGCTTGCCGAGCTTGAGCAGCCCGAACGCGATCATGATCAGTCCGCCCAGCAACACCGTGGCCAGCAAATACTGCACGCCGTGTTGCACCACCAGTGCGACGATCACCACGGCCATCGAGCCGGCCGCACCGGACACCATGCCTGGTCGCCCGCCAAACAGCGCGGTCAGGGTGCAGATGATGAATGCGCCATAGAGCCCCATCAGCGGATTGAGATGCGCCACCAGCGCGAAAGCGATGCACTCGGGCAACAGGGCGAAGGAAGTGGTAAGTCCGGCCAGGACATCGTCGCGTAGACGTTTTGCTTTCATGGGGAACCGCACACTGGGAGAGACGAGAAATGAGTGTGCGGATGTTACGGAATCGAGGGCGGACCGGCCATCATCTGTGTCATCGAAAATGCCTTCGCGAGCAAGCCCGCTCCCACAATTGATCGCGCTTCGTCAGAAGGAATGCGGCCGAATGTGGGAGCGGGCTTGCTCGCGAAGAACGATGACGCGGTCTAAAGCGAACTCACACCATCTCGTCGCGAATCCACTCCACCACCGACGTGCGCTTCGGCACCCAGCCCAGCAGCTCCCGCGCCTGCTTGCCGCGCACCCGGCTGTTGGAGCCCAGGCCATAGTTGGCCATTTCATAGCCCCACTCGGCTTCGGCGTCCTTGAGCGGCCAGTCTTGCGGCTCGCCCAGGTTCAGCGCCCGGGCCATGGCGGTGGTCATGTCGATGAACGACGCTTCACCGCTTTCGACGAAGTAGAAGGTGCCAGGCACGTTTTCAGTCAGCGCCAGCAGGTACAGCGCCACCACGTCCTCGATGTGCACATTGGACCAGATGTTCCGGCCCGTGCCGACATGGCGTACAACGCCGCTTTTACGCGCCTGTTTGAGCAAGCGCGGCAATTGCACGCTGTCGCGATGGACGCCCAGGCTGTGACCGTAGATCAGCGTGTTGCAGATCACTGCCGAGTTCACCCCGTCCATGGCCGCCGCCAGGATCAGGTTGTCGATGGCCACTCGCGCCGCCTTGTCGACAGTCGGCTCCGGCAGGTTGTCTTCGAAGTAGATGACATCACTGGATTTGCCACCCGAGGCATCACCGACAATGCTCGAACCGCTGGTATGCAGGAACACTTTGCCGGAACCGCGCAAGGCATCGAGCAATGCTTGCACCGCACCACGATGATCGCTGCTGGCGGCGTTGATCACCGCGTCGGCAGCCAGCGCCTGATCGGCCAACAGGGCGGAGTCGTCGAGGGTGCCGATCACCGGTGTGATGCCCAGTGCACGAAGTTCATCCGCTTGTTCGGCGCTGCGTACCAGACCAGTGACGTTGTAGCCGGCCTGGACCAGCCCCGTGGCGATGGAACCGCCGATAAAACCGGCAGCACCGGTAACGAATACGTTCATGGAGAAACTCCCTGCGTTGATAAGTGATGCAAGGAGTATCCAGCAGCGATCCCTGGCGAAAAATCCCTGTCGGCCCAATTCACTCTTGCGCAGGAATCACGAATCAACCCTTGAAGTCTGCGCTCGCATAATCCGCCAACTTGCCCTGGATAAAGTCCAGGAAGCATTGAATCCGCAGGGCCAGTTGCGAGTTGCGGTAGTACACCGCGTTGATCGGCTGGCGATAGCCGCTGTTGAACTCGGCCAACAACACTTTCAAGCGCCCGGCACGAATGTCTTCGATGGTCATGAAATGCGACAGGCTGGCGATACCCTGGCCGTCCAGTGCCAGATGGCGGATGGTCTCACCGCTGGAGGCGCTGATCGACGCCTGGATCGGCCAGCGATCACCATGCACGTAACGCAGCGGCCATTGGTTGAGGCCTTCGTTCTGGGTGAACCCCAGCAGCGTATGGTTGGCCAGGTCAGCCACGGCTGTCGGTGTGCCGTGCTTTTCCAGGTAGGCGGGGCTGGCGACGATGTGCAGCGGGCTGCAACCCAGGGAGCGGGCATGCAGTGTCGAGTCGGTCAGGGTGCCGATGCGGATGGCGATGTCGGTGCTCTGTTCCAGCAGATCGATGATCAAATCATTGCTGTTGAGTTCGAGCTGGATGTCGGGGTAGAGCCGGCGGAATTCATCGATGTAGGGCACGATGGCGTGCAGCATGAACGGTGACGCCGCGTTGATGCGCAAACGCCCGGACGGCGTTTGCTGGCGTGAGGACAGGCGCTCTTCGAGTTCGTCCATCTGATCGAGAATCTGCTTGGCGTGCTCGAAGAAGTACTTGCCCTCTTCGGTCAGGTCCATGCGCCGCGTGGTGCGGTTGATCAGCGTGGTGTCGAGCTTGGCCTCCAGCCGCGACAGCGTACGACTGACCGCCGAAGGCGTTTGCCCGACCTGCTCGGCCGCCGCAGAAATCGACCCGCATTCAATCACGCAGACGAAAATCTGCAACTCATCGGATCTGGCTTTCACGTGTGTCCTCTTTTGCGAGTCGGCGCGGCGATCTTCCTGGCCGTTGCATCGGATAGTAGCCGAGCACTATGCCTTGAGGCCAAACACCTCAGTCAAATGCTGCGCATAGCGTGCCACGTCACCTTCGATGTTCGGGCGTTTCATCACGTCCACGCACAGGAAGGTCGGCAAACCGGCCATGCCAAGGAACTCGTTGGCCTTGTGGAACGGGAAGTAAACCGCATCCACACCCTTGGCTTCGAAGAAATCGCTCGGGTCGTCGAAGGCTTGCTGCGGGGCGTTCCAGGTCAGCGACAACATGTACTGCTTGCCGTGAATCAGGCCACCGCTGCCGTACTTCTGCGAGGCATCGGAACGGGTGCGACCGTCGCTGGCATAGAGGCTGCCATGGCCTTCGGTGAAGACTTCGTCGATGTACTTCTTCACGGTCCACGGCGCACCCATCCACCAGCCGGGCATCTGGTAAATGATCACGTCGGCCCAGAGAAACTTGGCCACTTCTTCGGCGATGTCGTAACCCTCGTCGATGAAGGTGGTTTTGACATCCAGGCCGCCGCGATCCAGCACGCTCAACGCTGCTTCATGCAAGGTGGTGTTGTAGCGACCATCGGAGTGCGCAAATTGTTTGCCGCCATTGAGCAACAGGACTTTTTTCATGAGTGATCTCGGGAAGGGTCAGGAATTCGATGGCGGCAGAGTACCGACCGGCTTCGCGCGGAATAAGCATCGATTTGGCAAAATTCATTTGACCCACAAGCACGAATCGACAGGCGATTGTTGCCTTAGACTGGCGCCAGTTCTGACTTGAGGAGAGATGTACATGAGTGAAATCCAGGGCTTCATCCTGCACGCCAAGACCCGCCCGGAAAAATCCGACGCCTTCGAAGCGTTTTTCAGCAGCTACGTGGAAGCAAGCCGCGCCGAACCCGGTTGCATCGAATACCACATGTTGCGCGACAAACAGGACCCGACCCTGTTCATCTTTTACGAGATCTGGCAATCCCAGGCCCACCTCGACGTGCACTCGAACCTTCCGCACATGAAGCAGTTCCTCGAGCAGCGCGATGAATACCTGGAACGAGACTTCGAGATCCGCGCCATCGAGATGATCAGCCCGTCGTCCGCTAGCCGCTGATCAGCAAATGGCCGCCGAGCACACCCAGGCCACTGAAGAACACGCGCTTGAACCACAGGGCGCTGATCCGCTGGCGCAGCGATTGCCCCAGCCACATGCCGAGCATTGCCGGGATCAGCGCCAGCAGCGACGCGCTCAACTCGCCCCCGCCGAGGGCGCCGCGCCATAGCAATCCACCGGCCAGGGCCAGGGTCGAGACGGTGAACGACAGGCCCAGCGCCTGCACCAGCTCGTCCTTGCTCAAACCCAGCGCTTGCAGATAAGGCACCGCCGGAATCACGAACACGCCGGTGGCCGAAGTAATGAATCCGGTCAGCACGCCACACAATGGCCCGAGCCAGCGTTCGCTGCGCCGCCCCACGCGCAAAATCGGCAGGAACAGACCGCTCAGCGCATACAGCAACAATGCCGCCCCCAGCCCCCGCACCACCCAATGGCCACCGCTCATGCCGATCCACAGCGTGCCCGCCCCTGTGCCGAAAAAAATCGCCAGCAGCATTGGCCACAGCCGTTTGACCAGCCCCGACAGATGCCCGCCGAATGCCAGTTGCCAGACATTGGTGAGGGTCGCCGGAATGATCAACAGCGCCGCAGCCTGCGTCGGTGCCATAGCCAGGCCGAGCAGGCCCATGGCAACGGTCGGCAGGCCGAGGCCGATGACGCCCTTGATCATGCCGGCCAGCACAAAGGTGCCGATAACCAGTAAGGAAAGGGCCAATCCGAGATTCTGGTAAAACGTCGAGAGTGTGTTCATGGGGCTATGGTGAGCCCGCGAGGGCAGGTTGAAAATCTGCCATATACTGAGGATGCCTCTTGCTTTTACAGAGGCTGAATCTTTCATTGCTGCGACTGGCCTCTTCGCGAGCAAGCCCGCTCCCACAGTGGATCGCATTTCTTCCATGAGAATTCGGTCACCTGTGGGAGCGGGCTTGCTCGCGAAGGCGCCCGCCCAGACAACATCACATTCAAGGTTGTACCGATGCACTTCGACCTCACCGACCTGCGCCTGTACCTGAACATCCTCGACACCGGCAACATCACCGCCGGCGCTGCCCGCAGTCATCTGTCCCTCGCAGCGGCCAGTGCGCGCATTCGTGCCATGGAAGCCTCACTGGGGATCGAGTTTCTCGAAAGAGGCCGACGCGGCGTAACGCCAACGCCTGCCGGCAAGGCCCTGGCTCAGCATGCCCGTACCCTGATGCAACAAGCCGAGCGCATGCAGCAGGACCTGGCCGAATACGCCAAGGGCGTCAAAGGCCAGGTGCGATTGTTGTGCAACACCACGGCGATCACCGAGTACTTGCCGGAATTGCTCGCCGATTTCCTGCGTGACCACCCCAACCTCGACATCGACCTGCAGGAACTGCCCAGTACCCGTATCACCCACGCCTTGCGCCAGGGGGCGGCGGACCTGGGGATCGTCTCGGATGCGGTGGACACCCACTCCCTCGACACCCTGCCCTTTCGTGACGATCCGCTGGTACTGATCATGCCGCCCGGGCATCCCCTCGCCGACGGCGAACCACCGAATTTCAGCGACACGCTGCAACACCACTACGTCGGCCTGACCGCCGATAGCGCGTTGGCGGTGTACCTGGAAGAACAGGCTTTGCACACAGGCCTGCGCATGCAAATCCGCATCCGTGCCGAAGGTTTCGACGGCGTGATGCGCATGGTCGCGCACGGTGCCGGGCTGGGTATCGTGCCGCTGGCAGCGATCCGCCGCTGGACGGTGGATCAACCGCTGAAAAGCTTCGCGCTGAAGGAGCCATGGGCACAACGAAAACTGCTGCTGTGCGCACACTCATTCGAGCACTTGCCCGGCTATGCCAGGGCCTTGCTGGAGGCGCTACTTAGCGCAAAACGTCGTGAAAATCCTTGAAAATCACCGTTCAACCCTACGCGCGGCTGTATAACCAAGAGGTCACCCAGAGTAATATTCGTCCTTTGAAATCAGGCCTGGCCACAACAACCAGAAGGGAACCAGATGGCGGATGAAATATTGCAACAGGGGACGCTCAAGCGGGGGTTGAAGAATCGTCATATTCAGCTGATCGCCCTGGGGGGAGCCATTGGTACGGGGCTATTCCTGGGCTCCGCCGGCGTGCTCAAGTCGGCCGGACCGTCGATGATCCTCGGCTACGCGATTGCCGGATTCATCGCCTTTCTGATCATGCGCCAGCTCGGCGAGATGATTGTCGAGGAGCCGGTGGCCGGCTCCTTCAGCCACTTCGCCCACAACTACTGGGGCGGCTTCGCCGGCTTCCTGTCCGGCTGGAACTACTGGGTGCTGTATGTGCTGGTGGGCATGGCCGAGCTGACGGCCGTCGGCAAGTACGTGCAGTTCTGGTGGCCGGAAGTGCCGACCTGGGTCAGTGCCGCGGTGTTCTTCGTGCTGGTCAACCTGATCAACACGCTGAACGTCAAAGTCTTCGGTGAAATGGAATTCTGGTTCGCGATCATCAAGGTCGTGGCCATCATCGGCATGATCGTCCTGGGCTGCTACATGCTGTTCAGCGGCACCGGCGGCCCGCAAGCCTCGGTGAGCAACCTGTGGGACCACGGCGGGTTCTTCCCCAACGGCTACAGCGGCCTGCTGATGGCGATGGCGTTCATCATGTTTTCCTTTGGCGGCCTGGAACTGGTCGGCATCACCGCCGCTGAAGCCAGCGAACCAAGGAAGGTCATTCCCAAGGCCATCAACCAGGTGGTTTACCGGGTACTGATCTTCTACGTCGGCGCGCTCACAGTGCTGCTGTCGTTGTATCCGTGGGACCAACTGCTGCAGACGCTCGGCGCTTCGGGCGATGCCTACAGCGGCAGCCCGTTCGTGCAGATTTTCGCCTTGATCGGCAGCGACACCGCCGCGCAAATCCTCAATTTCGTGGTGCTTACCGCGGCGCTGTCGGTCTACAACAGCGGCGTGTATTGCAACAGCCGCATGCTCTATGGCCTGGCCGAGCAAGGCGACGCACCCAAGGTGCTGATGAAACTGAACAAGCAGGGTGTTCCCTTGCTGGCTCTGGGCGTATCGGCACTGATCACGATGCTGGCGGTGCTGATCAACTACGTCGCGCCACAGGAAGCGCTTGAGTTGCTGTTCGCCCTGGTGGTCGCGTCCTTGATGATCAACTGGGCGCTGATCAGCCTGACGCACCTGAAATTCCGCAAGGCCATGGGCCAGCGCGGCATCGTGCCGGGCTTCAAGGCCTTCTGGTCGCCGTACACCAATTACCTGTGCCTGGCCTTCATGGCCGTGATCATCTGCGTCATCTGGATGATTCCGCCGGTACGCGCCTCGGTGTACGCCATGCCGGTGTGGGTGTTGTTGATCTACGCTTGCTACCGGTTGCGCATGGCCCGGCATCGAAAGCTGCCAGTGGCTCAGTAACCCCGCACAATAAAACGCCCCGACATTCGATGAATGCCGGGGCGTTTTTCATGGCGTGCGCAAATCGACTAGCGCTTCTGGATACCTCGATGTCGACCACAGACAACTGATGCCCGGCCAAGCCCTATAGGGTGCGACTTCAGCTCTCCCTCATGCCCGGAGTCATCATGACCGCACCGATTACCGTACTTCGCGACACCCACCCGCTGCCCGTACTCGACGCCTGCAAATGGGAAAAACTCGAAGGCGACCCGCACACCGTCAACCTCAACGCCTACACCAGCGAAGACGGCAGCAAGATCATGGGCACCTGGATCTGCACGCCGGGCAAGTGGTACGTGGAATACGTGAAGTGGGAATACTGCCACTTCCAGGAAGGCTACTGCATCATCACTCCGGAAGGCATGGCGCCGATCCACCTGCGCGCCGGTGACATTTTCGTCATCGAGCCGGGGATGAAAGGCACCTGGGAAGTAGTGGAAACCGTGCGCAAGTATTTTGTGTTTGCCTGATCCCAACCCAAAACGACACCCGGTTACAAAAGCGACACCTGCAACGAGTAGCTACCCAAGTAACTACTCGTTGCGCAATACATCTTCCATAGACGCACTCGCATCCCCTCTCGTCTCCCCCCTTCCACGCTCAAAACACCCACGCTATACGCTTCGCCGCTACATCGGCAGAACGCTTGAAAAAACAAAGTGATTGCTTTTTGCCACTCAGTGACCAATCGGTTTTCATAACGAACGCAAAGCTTGACCGTGTCGATTTCAGATACGAAGGTGGCGCGATCAGGTAACGGGAGCGTCGGACAAGCCGGGTAAGGTGGCGCTGCTTTTCACCGATATAACCACATCGCGATGATGGGTTTGACAAGAACGGCAGCGTCTGGAGGGCGCAGCGTTCAGAAAGGGTATCCGGCAACCGTGACAATCACTGCCCCCCATCAGCCCGCTCAAATGTCGTTCACCAGAGAAAAAAAATAATGATTAGCCCGAGCTCCAAGGATTCCAGTGGCCAATTGGCGCAGGGCTTCAAGCCTCGTCACGTCACCATGTTGTCTATCGCCGGGATTATCGGCGCCGGTTTGTTTGTAGGCTCGGGGCATGCCATCGCGGCCGCTGGCCCGGCCGTATTGCTGGCCTATCTGTTCTCGGGCCTGCTGGTCGTTCTGGTCATGCGCATGCTCGGTGAAATGGCGGTGGCCAATCCCGACACCGGTTCGTTCTCCACCTATGCCGACCAGGCCATCGGCCGTTGGGCGGGCTTCACCATCGGCTGGCTCTACTGGTGGTTCTGGGTGCTGGTGATTCCTATCGAGGCGCTGGCCGCCGGCCATGTGTTGAACCAGTGGTTTCCCCAGATCGATGCCTGGCTGTTTGCCCTGGTGTCGATCATTGCGCTGGTGGTGACCAACCTGTTCAGTGTGTCCAAGTACGGCGAGTTCGAGTTCTGGTTCGCCATGGCCAAGGTCGTGGCGATCATTGGTTTCATCGGCGTGGGTTTTGCCGTGTTGATGGGCTGGGTTCCCGATCGGGAGGTCAGCGGGCTGAGCGGCCTGATGGCCGAGCACGGCGGGTTTGCTCCCAACGGCCTGTCGGCGGTAGTCGGCGCCTTCATCACCATCATGTTCAGCTTCATCGGTACCGAAGCGGTCACCATCGCCGCAGCCGAATCCGACAACCCGTCGCAGAACATTGCCAAGGCCACCCGTTCGGTGATCTGGCGCATCGGGGTGTTTTACCTGCTGTCGATTTTCGTGGTCATCTCCGTGGTGCCCTGGAATGACCCGCTGTTGGCTTCCGTAGGCTCCTACCAGCGCGCACTGGAAATCATGAACATTCCCCACGCCAAGTTCATGGTGGACGTGGTGGTGCTGATTGCCGTGGCCAGCTGCATGAACTCCTCGATCTATATCGCCTCGCGCATGCTGTACTCGCTGGGGCGCCGTGGCGATGCGCCGAAAGCGCTGAAGGCAACCTCTTCCGAAGGCGTACCACGGGCGGCGGTCATCGCCAGTACCGTGTTGGGGGCGGCGATTACCGTTTGGAGCTACTTCATGCCCGCCGGGTTGTTTGAGTTCCTGCTGGCCAGCTCCGGCGCGATTGCATTGGTGGTGTACCTGGCCATTGCGGTATCGCAGTTGCGCATGCGTCGGATGCTGCGTCGACAGAACGTCGAACTGGCCTTTCGCATGTGGCTGTTTCCATGGCTCACATGGCTGGTGATCGCGTTCATTTGCGCTGCGCTGGCAGTGATGATGGTCTCCCCGCAACACCGTACCGAAGTGAGCACGACCATTGGCCTGGCGCTGGCGATTTCCTTTATCGGCCTGGTCACATCGCGTCAACCTGCGCAATCCGCAAGGGCGACGTCAGTGGGATAACACAAGAGAGATACCTGCGAGAACCTGATACTTGCGCGTACCCGAGGCAGGGGCGTTACACGCTACCGTGCCTTGGGCCGCCATCTCTCTTTGTGAGGACATGACCACGATGTCATCGAGCTCCAGCGTATCCGTCGGTACGACGACCCGATCGGTTGGTTTTCTGTTGCTGGATCAATTCACGCTGATTTCCCTGGCCTCGGCCGTAGAGCCATTGCGCATGGCCAATCAATTGTCAGGGCAAGAGCTATACCGCTGGCACACGTTCAGCCTCGGTGGCGAGCCGGTATGGGCCAGTGACGGCGTGCCGATCACCCCGGATGCCTCGTGGAACGATCCCTGGGTAACAGACACTGTGTTCGTGTGCGGTGGCGTAGGTATCCAGAATGTGGTCACCCGCGAGCACATTGCCTGGCTCAAAGCCCTGGCGCGTCAATCCAGGCGGCTGGGAGGCATATGCACCGGTAGCTGGGCACTGGCCAAAGCGGGCCTGCTCGATGGCTACGAGTGCAGTGTGCATTGGGAGTTTCTGGCCGCCATGCAGGAAGCTTTCCCGCGGGTCAGCATGAGCGCAAGTCTGTTTACCCTTGACCGGAACCGGTTCACCAGCTCCGGCGGAACGGCGCCCATGGACATGATGCTGCACCTGATCGGCCGCGATCATGGCCGTGAATTGTCCGCCGCCATTTCGGAGATGTTTGTCTACGAGCGCATACGCAACGAACAGGACCATCAGCGCGTACCGCTCAAGCATGTGCTGGGCACTCATCAACCCAAGCTGCAGGAAATCGTTGCGTTGATGGAGGCCAACCTCGAGGAGCCGATCGACCTGGATGACCTGGCAGATTACGTTGATCTGTCACGTCGGCAGTTGGAGCGGCTGTTCCAGAAATACCTGAACTGCACACCGTCCCGTTACTACCTCCGATTACGCCTCATTCGAGCGCGGCAGTTGCTCAAGCAAACGTCGATGTCGATCATTGAGTTGACGGCGGCCTGCGGTTTTGTGTCCACGCCCCACTTTTCCAAATGCTATCGCGAGTACTTCGGCGTTCCACCTAGCGACGAGCGCGCCGGCTCTGAAATGAGTCGAAAACCGGCAACGCTTGCGATTGTTCAGCAGCCATCGACCAGGCCGGTGACGACGCTGGAGCAGGCGCGAAATGAGTCGACATTTGCCAGCGTCCGGATGGGCGATCATTCCTGGTAACGCCCATCACAAAGCCTGCGATCTTTTTCCGATAAAAAAACCGGGAAGCCGCCCGACGCGGCCCCCGGTAAATGTTGATGCGCACACGCCTTACCTGTAGGAGCGAGCTTGCTCGCGAAAAACCCGAGGCCAACGCGGGGTGTCAGACACCCCGCGTTATCGTTAACGACCATCGCGAGCTGGCTCGCTCCTACAGGGGTTTGCGATAGCTGTTGATGATCGCCGAGAAGTCGTTGCCGCCCTCCCCACGCAGGCTCATCGCCTGATACAACTGCTGGGCCACCGCGCCGAGTACCACCGGCTGGTGCGCCTGACGCGCCGCTTCAGTAGCCAGCCCCAGGTCCTTGAGCATCAGTTCGGCCCCAAAGCCGCCGGTGTAACCGCGCGACGCCGGTGCCGTTTCAACGATGCCCGGCCATGGGTTGTACATCTCCGAACTCCAGCAACGCCCGGTGGAACTGTTGATGATGCCCGCCAGCACCTTGGTGTCGATGCCGAGGGCGTCGCCCAGCGCCATGGCCTCGCTGACGCCGACCATGGAAATTCCCAGCAGCAGGTTGTTGCAGATCTTGGCGATTTGCCCGGTGCCGACCTCACCACAATGGACGATGTTGCGGCCCATTTGCGCCAGTACCGGTTGCAGGGTGGCGAACAGTTCAGGCGTGGCGCCAACCATGAAGGTCAGTGTCCCGGCGGCTGCACCACCGGTGCCGCCAGAGACCGGCGCGTCGGCCATGGCCACACCTTGCCTGGCCGCAGCTGCGGCTACGTCACGGGCGGTCTGCGGGTCGATGGTGCTGCAATCCACGGCCGGTACACCTTTACCGATACCGGCGAGCACGCCGTCCTCACCCAGCCAGACGCTGCGCACATGCACGGCGGCAGGCAGCATGGTGATGACCAGTTCGGCACCTTCTGCCGCTTCACGGGCCGATGCGCTGATGCTGCCGCCCAGCTGTTCCAGTTCCGCCAGCACGGCTTTGTTCAGGTCGACCAGGCGCAGCGCATGGCCGGCCTTGATCAGGTTGCGCGCCATTGGCGCGCCCATGTTGCCCAGACCGATAAAAGCGATTTTCATGTCCGGCTCCTTAACGCAGGTTGATGGTGGTGTTCACACCGTCGTTGACACTGTCGTCATCGAACCAGCGGCTGGTGACGGTCTTGGTCTGAGTGTAGAACTGCACCACTTGTTTGCCGTACGGGCCGAGGTCGCCAAGCTTGGAACCGCGCGAACCGGTGAAGCTGAAGAACGGCACCGGCACCGGGATCGGGATGTTGATACCGACCTGGCCGACATCGATTTCATTCTGGAATTTGCGCGCCGCCGCACCGCTCTGGGTGAACAGGCCAGTGCCGTTGCCGAACGGGTTGGCGTTGACCAGGGCGATGGCCTCATCGAGGGTTGCAACTTCCAGTACCACCAGCACCGGGCCGAAGATTTCCTGGGTGTAGATCTGCATGTCGGTGGTCACGCCGGAGAACAGGGTCGGGCCGACAAAGTTGCCCTTCTCGTAACCGGGAACCGAGATCTCGCGACCGTCCAGCTCCAGTTTCGCGCCCTCCTTGATGCCGCTTTCGATCAGATCGAGAATCCGCGCCTTGGCTTTTTTCGAGATGACCGGACCGACATCGGTGCCCGGCTCGCTGCCGGCATTGACCTTGAGTTTTTGCGCCAGCGCCTTGAGATCCGGCAGCCATTGCTTGGCCGCGCCCACCAGCACCACCACCGAAGTGGCCATGCAACGTTGACCGGCAGCGCCGAAACCGGCACCCACCAGCGCATTCAGCGCTTGTTCGCGATTGGCGTCCGGCAGTACCACGGCGTGGTTCTTCGCGCCCATCATCGACTGCACACGCTTGCCGTGCTTGCCGGCCAGGTCATAGACGTGAGTACCGACAGCGGTCGAACCGACGAAGGAAACAGCCTTGATGTCTTTGTGGGTGCAGAGCCCGTCCACCACATCCTTGCCACCATGCACGACGTTGAGCACGCCAGCCGGAATACCCGCCTCGATCGCCAGTTCCACCAGCAGCATGGTCGACATCGGGTCCTGTTCCGACGGCTTGAGTACGAAGGTGTTACCGCAGGCGATGGCCATCGGGAACATCCACAGCGGAATCATTGCCGGGAAGTTGAACGGAGTAATACCCGCGCATACGCCGATCGGCTGGCGCAGGGTGTAGGTGTCGACGCCGCCGGCGACGTTTTCAGCGAACTCGCCCATTTGCAGGCTGCCGATGGAGCAGGCGTGCTCGACCACTTCCAGGCCACGGAAAATATCGCCTTCGGCGTCGGCAATGGTCTTGCCCTGCTCGGCGCTCAGGACGGCGGCGATGCGCTTGGAGTGTTCGCGGATCAGCGCCTGGAGCTTGAGCATGATGCGCATGCGGGCGCCGATGGGTGTCAATTTCCAGGTCTGGAAAGCACGATGAGCGGCGCTGATGGCAGCATCGACTTCTTCAGCGGTGGCAAACGGCACCCTGGCCAGCACTTGCTGGGTCGCCGGGTTGATGATGTCGTGCCATTCGGTGGACTTGGATTCGACCCACTGGCCGTCGATCAACAGTTTGACCTTCTGCACGGTGGTGTCATTGGGCGTGAGCGATACGTTCATGTGGGTCTCCAGATCTTTGTTGTTATCTTGGGAGCCAAGGCGAAATAGTCGCCTTGAGAAGAGGCATGCGCCGCGAATTGGTTAACGGGCTGTTTTTGGAGTATAGATGTGCAAACTTCTGATAAGAACGCACATAAAAACCGGTCCAACATGCAAAAAAACATCACCTCCCTCGGCTCGTTGAACTGGGACGACCTCAAGTTTTTCCTCGAAGTCTCCCGCACCCGCAAAGCCAGCACTGCGGCCAAGCGCCTGGCGGTGGACTACACCACGGTGTCGCGGCGCATCAGTTCCCTGGAAACGGCGCTGGGCACATTGCTGTTCGAGAAATCCCGGACCAGCGGCTTTGTCCTGACCGCCGAAGGCCAGCGGTTGATGGGCTATGCCGAGTCGATCGAAAGCACCTTGCACATGGCGTGCGAGCAGGTTTCCGGGTCCGGCGTGGCGCTGTCCGGTCATGTGCGCATGGGCTGCACCGAAGGTTTCGGCAGCTTTTTCATCACCCCGCAGCTGAGCCACTTCGTCGACACCTACCCGGCAATCTCGGTGGATATCCTGCCGCTGCCGCACTTCATCAGCCTGTCCAAGCGCGAGGCCGACATCGTCATCGCCCTGGAGCGTCCGGAGCATGGCCCGTACGTCTGCTGCAAACTGTGTGACTACCGGTTGCAGCTGTACGCGACCCAGGACTATCTGGACAACCACCCGGCCATCCGCCGCCCGGCAGACCTGGCGAAACATTCGTTTATCAGTTACGTCGACGACCTGGCGTTCAGCTCGGAGCTGTTGTACCTGGCCAACGTACTGCCCGGTGCCAGTGCCAATCTGCGCAGCACCAGCGTGATCGCACAGTTCGTGGCCGCGCAGCAGGGACGCTCACTGGCGATCCTGCCGTGCTTCCTCGCCACCCAGGACCCTCGCCTGCTGCCGGTGTTGCCACAGGAAATCAACATCACTCGACAGTTCTGGATGTACTGCCGCGAAGACCTGCGCAAGCTCAAGCGGATCACCCTGTTGTGGGATTACATCCGCGAGGTGACCGAACGCAATCAGGGCCTGCTGATGGGTGAAAGCCGGGAGATGCTGTTCGCCGACTGATG
This sequence comes from Pseudomonas sp. Pseusp3, assembly GCF_047304225.1. NCBI lineage: Bacteria > Pseudomonadati > Pseudomonadota > Gammaproteobacteria > Pseudomonadales > Pseudomonadaceae > Pseudomonas > Pseudomonas sp. Pseusp3. Next base: position 124,796 of record NZ_JBGLYV010000004.1, read on the forward strand.
GGCTCGCTGCAAGCGCTGTCAGTCGCGGCCCTCCTTGAGCTCCAGCATCAGCCCGCTCAAGCGTTTGACCCGGCGTTTCACCGCCTCTTCAAACACGCCCGCACGCGACTCGATCAAGGTGAACCAGTCCTTGGCCCGGGTGATCCCTGTGTAGATCAGTTCCTTGGTGAGTACCGGATTCAAGGCGTCAGGCAGAATCAACGCGGTATGCGCGAACTCCGAGCCCTGGGATTTATGCACGGTCATGGCGTACACGGTTTCGACATCATTCAGGCGGCTTGGCAGGACGAATCGCACGCCCCCCTGGCCATCATTTCGCGGGAACGCCACTCGCAGAACCTGCCTTCCAGTCTCATGGCCCTCCTGCTCCGGGAGCTTGAGGGCGATGCCGATGTCGCCGTTCATCAAGCCCAGCCCGTAGTCATTGCGGGTCATCAGTACGGGGCGGCCTTCGTACCACTGCTGGTCACTGTCGATCAGGCGCGCCCTCAGCAAAGCCTCCGTCACTCGCAGGTTCAAGCCCTCCACACCCCACGGCCCCTTGCGCACGGCACATAACAACTGGAACGCGTCGAAGGCCTGCAACACTTGTCGAGCCCAATCAGTCCAGCGCGAATCCTCCAGCGGGCTGTCGAGTGGCGGCCGCTGATTGCGCAACACGCTCAGGTAGTGCCGATACCCCTGCGGGCCCTGACCATGGCCGTCGAGAAGCAAGCGTTCCAGGGCCCGGTCCTGCTCCCCCTTGAGGGACAAGGAATGCACATCGTCATGGCTTCGCGCAGACAACAACTTGCGTGCTTCTTCGGGTTGCTGCTGGTTGACCCAACGAGCCAGTTGACCGATACCGCTGCCCTCGCCGAATCGCCGGGAATGGCGCAGCATCACCACCTGTTGGGCCAATGGATGCGCGCCCTGCGTGTCTTCCTGCAATCCGCTGGCCTGCAAACTTTCGCCGCTGACGGCTTCCAGCCACTGGCGTGTCTGCGGGCTGTACCAGCCAGCCTCGGCGTCGCGACACAGATCCCCCAGTACCGCACCGGCTTCTACCGAAGCCAACTGATCCTTGTCACCCAGCAGCACAAGGCGTGCATGGGCGGGCAATGCGTCGAGCAGATTGGCCATCATTTCCAGGTCGATCATCGAGGCCTCGTCCACCACCAACACATCCAGCGGCAGGCGATTGCCGGCATGGTGGCGAAAATGACGAGTCCCCGGCCGGCTGCCGAGCAGACGGTGAACGGTGGTGACGTCGGACGGGATCTTGTCCCGAATGTCTTGCGTGACCTTCAAGGTCCGCACTTGCTGGCTGATGGATTCCGTCAGACGCGCTGCGGCCTTGCCGGTCGGTGCGGCGAGGCGGATGCGCAGGGGCTTGCCGGCCTCGACCGCCGGCGCCTGGAGCAACGCCAGCAAACGTACGACGGTGGTGGTCTTGCCGGTTCCCGGCCCTCCCGTCACGATGCTGAAGGCGCTACGGGTCGCCAGTGCGCAGGCAAGCTTCTGCCAGTCGATCACCTCACCGGACCGGGCAGGACCAAACAATCCGGTAAGGCGCTGGAGCAAGTCGTTCGGCGTGGATTCACGTTCGGTCAGACGCTCGCGCAACGAGAGGTCGATCCGTCGCTCATAGGCCCAATAGCGGCGCAGGTACAAGCGTTTGCCCGATAACACCAAAGGCCGTTCGCGCACGTGGTCACGACTGTCGACAGCCAGTGCAACCAGGTTGCTGGCAGCCAGCACCTTGCACCAATGGGCCCCGTCCAGCGACCCCAGCAATTGCGACGGCAACAGCATTGCGCCTTGCACGTCACCTTCGGGTGGCAATGACAGGGCAAAGTCAGGTTCTTTCAGCGTCTCGAACAGGTCAAGGCAGACATGCCCGTGGCCCAATTGGTGGCTGGTCAACGCGGCGGCCAGCAACACCAACGGATCATCATTCGGGGCCAGCTCGTGCAAGAATGCGACAAAGGCTTTGTCCAGTGCTCGCAACCAGCCACGCTCGACCCAACGCGTGAGCAACAACAGCAAGTCGTCGGCACGACTCAGCGGCGCCAGTTCGGCCAGGCTTTCGGCTGCCAGCGATGTGGGCAACAAATCGGCGAATGTGCGGTTCATAACAGTACTCCCTGTTCCCAGGCGGGCTCGGCCTTGGGCTCTGGCTTGCCCTGGAACAGTCTGTCCAGACGCTCGATCAGTTCTCTTGGCGGACGGGCAAAAAATGCGCCCTGGCTGGCCGCACGCGTGCCACGCAAAAACAGGTACAACGCACCGCCGACATGCCGGTCGTAGTCGTAATCGACAAGACGCGCCTTGAGCTGGCGATGCAGGGCCAACAGGTACAACACGTATTGCAGGTCGTAACGGTTGTCGAGAATCGATTGTTCCATGGCCTGCTGGGTGTAGGCCGCATCATCGGCGCCAAGCCAGTTGGATTTGTAGTCGGCAACGTAATAGCGGCCGTTGTGTTCGAACGTCAGGTCGATGAAGCCCTTGAACATGCCATTGAGCAACACCGGTTCGGCCGCCACCCGGGCCACGCCGTTATGGGTGTATTGGCACACCAGCGCGTCGAGCTTGAGCACATCGACCTTATGGCTGGCGAACCAGAACTCCATCTCGACCTGGTACTGCGTCAACTGCCCGAATATCACCGGGGCCTGACCGGCGCCCAGCTCCAACGGCAACTTGAGCAGATGCTGCAACCAGTCACTGAGCGTGGTGATCCAGCCCTCCCAGCCTCGACGATTGCAGCGACGGGCAATGGCGTCGTTTACATCTTGTGGCGCGGCAGCAAAACCCTCGCCTCCCGCCCATTCGAGCAGGCCATGGAGGAAAGTGCCGGGGTTCGGGCCGCGCGGGAAGCGATGGATATCGGCACCACCGGCCACCACTTCTCTGGGGGCCTGCGGGTCCAGGCGCTCGTCATCGAACAGTTTTTGCGCCTGCGGGCTCTCCGGCGCCTCGTCCGCGCCGACACTCAGGGTGTCGCCAATGCGTAATGCGCTGTAGGAAGCGATCCACCAGTTTTCGCTGGCCTTGCGTTTCGGGATCAGCGGAACCAGCAGCGCCGCGTCGTTTTGCGGTGGCTGGTATTGCTCGGCAGTCGCTTCAGGCATCCGGGCATAGGCCAGCGCCGGGCAGTCCTGTTGCAAATCCCGCAACCACTGCTGCAACGCCGGGGACTCGCCCAATGGCGCACCGCCACCCAACAGATAACCCAACGCCGACAGATGCAGCACCGAGCCATTGTTGTTGCCGCGCTTGAGGTCAGCCACCCCCAGCCAGCAGGCATGTTGCGCCCGGGTCAGGGCGACATAGAGCAAGCGCAGATCCTCGGCCAGCCGCTCATCATCGGCCAGGGCAATCAATTCTGCGGTCGGCTTCAACGAGACCTGGGCATTGCCCGATTCATCGTGGTAATGCAACGGCAGGCGGCTGCCGTCCACCGGTTTCGCCGAACAAATGAACGGCAGGAACACCAACGGGTATTCCAGGCCTTTGGACTTGTGAATGGTCACGACCTTGACCAATTGCTCATCACTTTCCAGGCGCAGGATCTGCTCTTCGCCAGCCTGCCCGGACAACGCCAGGTGCTCGGACAAATGCCGGATCAGTGCTTGCTCACCATCGAGTTCCGCGGCCGCCTGTTGCAGCAATTCGGACAGATGCAACAGATTCGTCAGTACCCGCTCGCCGTCACTGCGTGCGATCAGCGCCTGGGGCAGACGGAAGTCGTGCAGCAAGCGCCGCAGCATCGGCAATACGCCCTGCTTGCGCCAGACTTCGCGATAGCCACGAAACTGCATGACCCGGGATTCCCAGGCCAACTCGTCCTGATTCAGCCGCTCCAGCTCAGTCAACGAAAGGTTCAACGTGATGCTGGCCAACGCAGCCCGCAGCGGGCGCTCGACATCCGGCTCGGCGCAGGCCTTGAGCCAGGTCAGCACGTCATGCGCCTCTTGAGCGGCGAACACCGAGTCCTTGTCCGACAGGTAAACACTGCGCACACCCCGGGCCGACAATTCGCCACGAACCGCCTGCGCTTCCTTGCCATCGCGCACCAGGATGGCGATGTCCGCCGGCAGCAGGCCTCTGAAGGCCTTGCCGTCCTGGGTGAACCCCGCTTGCCCCTGTTGTCCACCATTGAGCAATGCCGTGATTTCACTGGCGCAGGCAGCCGCCAGGTGTTGCCGGTACACAGCACCGGACAACGGTTGTTCCGCCGCCAGGTGCCAGATGTTCAAGGCAGGGACTGCCTGATCATTTATGCACAGGACTTCTTTGCGGCCCTGGGAGGCAACCGGCGTGAACGGAACCGGGTTGTCGCCATTCTTCTCCCGGAAGAGGAATGCCCCGCGCCCTGACTCCCGGGCTTCAGCACGCTCGAACACATGGTTCACCGCGTTGACCATGCCATGGCTTGAGCGAAAGTTGGTGCCCAGGGTGTGCAGGCGGCCGGTGGTGGCCTGCCGGGCGCGCAGGTAGGTATGGATGTCGGCGCCGCGAAAAGCGTAGATCGCCTGTTTCGGGTCGCCGATCAGGAACAGACCGCACTCGGGGCTGTTCTCTTCAATCCGGTAGATGCTCTCGAAGATCCGGTATTGCACAGGGTCCGTATCCTGGAACTCATCGATCAGTGCGACCGGAAACTGCTCGCGAATCAGGGTGGCCAGTCGCTCGCCGCCATCGGACTGCAAGGCCGCATCAAGGCGCAGCAACATGTCGTCGAAACCCATTTCCGCACGGCGGCGTTTCTCTTCCTCGAATCGTGCCCCGACCCAGCGGGCGGCGTGTTGCAGTACGGCGGCATCGGGTGTTGGCAGCCCATCGAGACTGGCCTTGAGGCCGGCCATCGCATCGAGCCCCGGATGTCGAGGCGCTTCGCCCTTCCAGGCTTCGGCCATGCCGTCAGGGGTCAGGCGCGTGAAGCCGGTGCCGATATCCAGTTGTTCAAGGGATTCGTCTTCGGCCCAGGCCTTGATCTTTTCGAACCATGGCTCGAAATAGCGGGCCTGCATCTTGCGACCGTCGACAGCCTTGCTGGCAACGCCCTGGTGACAGATGGCAAGCAACTCGTCCGCCCACTGGAGCCAGGGTTGCTTGAGTTCGATCAGGGCAACCCGTCGCTCTTGCAAGCATTGTGAAATCACCTCGGCGGGCTCTTTCCCTTGCAGCGTATCCCGCTCGCTGGCGAACAGCGCACGGATCCGCGGCAGCAACGCCGCCGGGCCGCCCCAATTGCTGCGCACCCAATTGAGCGCGTCACCTTGCATCGGGTAACAGAACAGCCGCCAGTAATCGCGCAGGACTTCCCCCAGCAAATCGCTGTGGTCGGTTTCCAGAGTCTGGGTAAACAGGCTGCCGCTGTCGAAGGCGTGCTCGCGCAACATGCGCTGGCACCAACTGTGGATGGTCGAAACCGCCGCCTCGTCCATCCACTGGGCGGCGATATCCAGGCGGTTTGCGCAGCCGGGCCATTGCTCGGGCAAGTACTGGCCACGCAACTCGGCAATCAGGCTGTCGGGGGCAGGCGTTTCATCGCGGAAAAATCGTGCGGCCTCGGCGAGCCGCGTGCGAATGCGTTCGCGCAACTCTTTGGTCGCGGCATCGGTGAAGGTCACGACGAGGATTTGCGGCGGCAGCAACTCTCGCCCGAACCCCGAGCCCTCGTCACCATGACCAAGGACCAGGCGCAGGTACAACGCGGAAATGGTGAACGTCTTGCCGGTGCCGGCGCTGGCTTCGATCAGTTGGCTGCCACGCAGCGGGAACGCCAGGGCCAGCGGTGTCTTCGTGCTCATCAGCGCGACTCCTCGCTGGACAGTGAACGCCAAGGGGCTTCAAGAAGCGGGCGATAGAGCGCGTCACACCATTGGGGGAACGTCTCATCGGCGGTCAAGGCAGCGTAATCGGCGAATTGGCGTGCGAGTGCCGGGCTTTCGCGCCGTTCTCCGTCCGTCGTCTGCCCGTCGCCTTCATAGGCTTTGCGCGCAGCGGCCTCGGCCTTGACCGGGTCGGTTTGCCCCAGCCAGGCGAAGGCGGTCTTGACCGCGATCGGCAGAGGCTGGCGCATACCCGACTGCCAGGCCAACAACAGGTCACCGAGAATTTCCTGCGCGGTGGCCCCGTCCAGCGGACCGAGCAACAGGCTGTCGTCGCTGGCCACCAGTGCGGTGGTCAGCGCCATGCCACTGGCACAAGCGATCAGATGATTGACCCACGGGCGTGTCAGGCGATGCCATTTGCGCGACTTGATCGAGCCGATACTGTTGGGGATCGTAGTGATAGACAGCAAGCCACCATCAGCGCGCTGATGCAGGCCGCTGAGCCAGCCATCGATGTGCAGGCCTTGCAGTTCAAGACTGACGGGTAACGCGCTGCCGAGCGGTGTTGGCCACAAAGCCAGGAGCTGCTGGTGGCGTTGCAGCAAGTCAGGTAATGGCTCGATCAATTCACGTTGCAGGCACTCACCGAATCCGGCCATGGGCAGCAGCCCGCTGTTTTGCAGGCGTTTCGCCTGATCCCCCAGGGCCTGTCCGGCATTTCCCGGATCTGCCAGCCCCGCTTCAAGCAAACGGTCGCTGAGGCTGTAACGCTGCAACGCATCCAGGACAAAAGGCTCTTCATCAGCCAACGGCACTTCTGCTGCTTCGAAGTAGACCTTCAGTCGCTGGCTGAAAAAGTGCCGTACCGGATTGCGCAGGAAGTCCTGCAGTTGACCGAGACTGAGTGGTTCGTCCTGAACGTGAGCCTCGAGTACTTCGGCACTTGCCTGCTGCTCTGTCGCCTGATGAAGGACCTGCCATTCGGTGGCGTAGCTGAACGAGTCATCGCCTTCGTGAAAGTAGCGAGCGCTGAAGGGTTGCAAAGGGTGTTCCCGGGTCATGCCTTCAATCAGGTCCTTGTCGCTTTGCGCCAATCGCCAACCGCTGGCCAGGTGGTCACGCAACTGGCCGATCAGCACCGAAGCAGGCCTCTCGCTGTTGTCGCGGATGCTGCGGCCCACCCAACTGATGTAGAGCTGGTCCCGTGCCGACAACAAGGCTTCCAGTAGCAGGTAGCGGTCATCTTCGCGCCGGGAACGATCGCCTGGACGGTAATCACTGCCCATCAGATCGAAATCCAGCGGCGGTTGCGCACGTGGATAATCGCCGTCATTCATGCCCAACAGGCAGACCAGTCGGAACGGGATGGCACGCATCGGCATCAAGGTGCAGAAGTTGACCGCGCCGGCCAGGAAGCGTTGAGACAAACGGCCCTGATCCAGACCTGCGAGCCAGGCTTCACGGACGACGGTCAGCGGCAACTCGTCCTGCAACCCGACGGACTCGCAGGTCTCGAGCCAGGTCTCACGCAGCTCTTCGAGCTGAGCCAGCAAGTAGTCATCGTGTTCGTTGCTGGCAAGGAAGAACAACTGCACCAGCGCCTGCAAGCGCAAGCCCCATTGCCGCGGCGGTGCCGGCTGAGAGAGTTCGTGGTGAGCCACTTCCAGCGCGTCCAGCAGCGCAACCAGCGGGCCGATTAGCGCGGCGTCCAGGCCACCGATTTCGTCGTAGGGCTCGATACTTTCATAAGCATCGGCGCTGCCAACGGCATAACCGAGCAACATCCGGCGCAAGCCGAAACGCCAGCTGTTTTGCTCCAGCTCATTCGGCAGCCCGAGCCCGGCACGCTGCTCGGCATTCATGCCCCAGCGAATGCCGGCACCTTCGATCCAGCGGTGCAGCGTCGGCAGGTCACGCTCCTCGACACCGAAGCGAGTGCGCAGTGCCGGGACGTCCAGCAGATCGAGAATCTCACTGACGGGGAATCGGCTGTCAGGCAGCTTGAGCAGGTGCTCGACAGCAATCAGCAGCGGGTCGCGACCACGCTGCCCCTGGTCCGCCAGGGTAAACGGAATGAAGCGCGGATCCTGGCGGTCAAGCTGACCAAACACGGCACGAATGTGCGGGGCGTAGCTGTCGATGTCCGGGACCATCACGATGATGTCCCGGGGTCGCAATTGCGGGTCGGCGCTGAAGCGCGCGAGCAGTTGATCGTGAAGGATCTCGACTTCTCGCTGGGCGCTATGGGCAATGTGAAAACGGATCGATTCGTCCTGCTGCAGATCGATAGCCGGCCAATGCTCCCGGGTCTCGTTGAGGGGACGCAATTCGAGGATGTCATCCTGCAACTGGTTAAGCATATTCAGCGGATGACCGTCACTGAACAGGTCGATACGCCCGTCGCGGAATGCCGAGCGATAGCTGTTGGGATCGTCATGGCTGTCGAGCAGGTTGATATAGTCCCGTCCCTGCTTGCCCCAGGCAGCCAGTAGCGGGTGAGCATGCTGGTGCAGGGTTTGCGGATCGATCACTACCGGCATCCCGCTTTTGCGGGCTTGACGTTTGTATTGATGCCGCAACAGGTCTTTATCGGCGACGATGTCCGCCCAATGGTGACGACACGGGTTGTGTACGCACAGCAGGACCTGGCTGAAGCGTGCCAATCCCGCCAACGCTTCCAGGGCTTGGGCAGGCAGCGAAGAAATCCCGAAAACGATCACTCGTGAGGGCAATCCCTTTGGAGCGACTTCGAGATTGTTGATTCGCTCGACAAAACGCTGGTGGACGCCGGCACGACTTTGCACCATGCCTTCTTCCCCTACATCCAGCAAGAGTGCGCGCCATAACTCTGCCTGCCAGCAATTGGCCGGAGTCAGGGGTTTGGCTTCGCCCCTGGCGTTTCTTGTTTGATGTCGACCGTCTGCCCAGTCTTCGAGCCAGTCAGCCCGATAGACCTGGTATTGGTCGAACAGGTCCGCCAGACGCTCGGCCAATTGGTAGCGTTTACGCAGATCGGTGTCATGGGTCAGGAAACGCTGCAGTGGCTCGAAGTGCGGTTGGTTGATCAACTGCGGCAGCAGGCGCATCAGTCGCCAGGTCAGCGGGGCTTTATCCAGCAGGGACTTGGCCGGAATATCATCGCGGCCAAGGACCATGCGATAGAGCTGCCACATGAAACTACCGGGCAGCTGCACGTCGATGGCGGCGGCGATCCCGCAGCCGCCCATGTCGTCATCCTCAGAATCTTCCGCCAGTGCCAGCTTCAGCCATTGGGCAATGCCATTGCTTTGCACCAAAGCAATTTCATTCTCCAGGGGAGCCAGCGGGTAGCGACGCATCCAGCTGACCACCAGGCTGCGCAACTCGTCCAGGCGATTGCCGTGAACCACCATAAAACCAGCACTGAGGGACGTCGCGTCCGGCATAAAGGCTTCCTTGGAAAGCGCAAATCGAGGGACGACTTTAACATTGAAGGCGATTGGCTTCATTGTAGGAGCGAGCTTGCTCGCGATGGACGTTAACGATGACGCGGGAAACCTGAGGCCCCGCAGCGGTCTCGGGTTTTTCGCGAGCAAGCTCGCTCCTACAGGGGGGGGCGCCAAAAACAAAACCCCTACCTGCGTGCGCAGATAGGGGTTTCGGAATTTAATCTTGACGATGACCTACTCTCACATGGGGAAACCCCACACTACCATCGGCGA